>JARXKO010000134.1 GCA_030271595.1 Pseudomonadota bacterium
TATGCCAAGGACGGGGTCACCGCGGGCATTGGCGCGGGCCAGATGAACCGCCGCGACAGCGCCCGCATCGCCGCCATTCGCGCGTCCGAAGCGGCTCAGGCCAATGGCTGGCCGCAATCGCGAACGATTGGTTCGGCGGTTGCTTCCGACGCCTTTTTCCCGTTCGCCGATGGCCTCCTCGCCGCCGCCGAAGCCGGGGCCACCGCGGTCATCCAGCCTGGCGGATCGATCCGCGACGACGAAGTCATCGCCGCCGCCGACGAGGCCGGGCTGGCGATGCTGTTCACCGGGGTGAGGCACTTCCGGCATTAGGCCGGGCAGTTTCAGGAACAGGCGGGCGCTGGAGCGGGCGAAGGGATTCGAACCCTCGACCCCAACCTTGGCAAGGTTGTGCTCTACCCCTGAGCTACGCCCGCTCGTGCGCGTCACCGGACGATCGTCTCGGCGCGTGCCGGAAACCGTTCGGTCGAGGTGAGGCGGGCGCCTAGCAGGCACCAACGAGTCCCGCAAGACCGTCACAGGCACGCGCTTGTCGCACTTGGCCATTCCGCCCATATGGCGCGTTGGCAGACGACTATACCAAGCAAGGAGTGAGCGTGGCGACCCTGGGTCTCAACCAAGCCGAACGCGAATCAATGGAACGGTTCGAGGCCGAGGTCATCGCCCCGTCGATGAGCGCGCTCGTCATTCTCGATTTCTGGGCCGAATGGTGCGGGCCGTGCAAGCAATTGGGGCCACTGCTCGAGAAAATCGCGGCGGATTATGCGGCCAAGGGCGTCAAGCTGGTCAAGGTCGACGTCGACCAGGACAAGGCGCTGGCAGCGCAATTCCAGATCCAGTCGATCCCCACGGTCTACGCGATCTACCAGGGCCAGCCGGTCGCGGACCTGACCAATTACCGCAGCGAAGGACAGCTGGTGAAGGCCATCGACCAGCTGCTCGGCCAGCTCAAGATCGTGCCCGAAGGCGCGGCCCCGAAGGCCGAGATCGAACCGCTGGTGGCGATGGGCGAGCAGGTGCTGGCCGAGGGCGACGCAGCGCGCGCGGCGTCGATCTTCGCCCAGGTGCGCGACCTGGCCCCCAATGATCCCGCGGTGCTCGGCGGCCTCGCCCGGTCGCTAATCTCGGCCGGACAGCGAGACGAGGCGCAGGCGCTGCTCGACGGCCTTGCGCCGGAGCTCGCGGCCAAGCCCGAACTTGCCCGCGCCCGGGCTGCGCTCGAAGTGGCCAGCGCCGCGCCCGCCGCCGACACTAGCGAAATCGAAGCGCGAATCGCGGCTCAGCCCGACGATCTCGAGGCGCGCTACGAGCTTTCCGGCGCCTATATGGCCGCGGGCCAGCGCGACCAGGCGGCCGACGCGCTGCTCGAGCTGATCGGCCGCGACCGCGAGTGGAACGAGGGCGCGGCGCGGGCCCGCTTCCTCCAGCTGCTCGAAGCGCAGGGGATCGGCGACAGCTGGTCGAGCGCCCAGCGGCGCCGCTTGTCGGCATTATTGTTCACATGAGCCGGACCGTTCGGGTGCCTTTATTCCCGCTCGCCGGGGCGATTCTGTTCCCGCGCTCGCAGCTGCCGCTTCATATCTTCGAGGATCGCTTCCGCGACATGGTCAAGGACGCGATCGACGGCGGTGGCCGGATCGCGATGATTCAGCCGCAGCAGATGGATGACGGCCACCAGACGCCGTTGTTCGCGGTCGGCTGCGTCGGCGACATCGTTAGCGTCGAGGAGCTCGAGGACGGCCGCTTCAACATCGTCCTGCTCGGCACCAACCGCTTCCGGATGGTCGAGGAGATTGATGCTGGCGCTTCCTATCGCTGCGCCGAAATCGCCATCGACGTCCTCGACGATGGCGAGCCCGAGCCGTTGGCGGCGATCCAGCGCGCCGAGGTTGAACAGGAGGCGCGGCGGCTTGGCGATGCGCTTGGCCTGGCGGTCGATTGGGGAGCGGTGAGCAGGCTCGACGACGAGACCCTGGTCAATGCAATCGCTCAGGTCGCGCCCTTCGACATTGGTGCGAAACAGGCTTTGCTCGAGGCCGAGACGCTGGCGGCGCGGACCGATTTGCTGGTTCAGCTGATGCAGTTCCACCGGGTCGCGATCGGCGGCGGCACCGAGATCGAACCGACCTTGCAGTGACCGCTTAGATCGGCAGTCCGCGGAGCAGCAGCGGGAGGTCGCCCGAAGTGCCGCGCGCTTCGTTCTTGAGCTGGTCGCGAAGCGGCGCGATGCGCGCGACCAGGCCCATGCCCAAACGGCGGACGGCAGAAGCGGTCTTGCCCGGAATTCCGTAGATCCGGGTCAGGCTGTCGGTCGCCACCGCCACCGACCAGGCATCGAGCGCGCGCCAGCGCTCATAACGGTCGAGCAACTGGCGATCGCCGAGGTCGAGCCCGAGTCGCGCGCCTTCGACCAGCACCTGGGCAAGCGCGGCGGCATCGCGAAAGCCGAGGTTGAGGCCCTGGCCGGCGATCGGGTGGATGGCATGGGCGGCATCGCCCGCGAGCGCCAAGCGGTGGGCGGTGATTTTCGCCGAATGGTGAAAGCCGAGCGGGTAGGACGAGCGCGGCGTGAGCAGTGACACCTCGCCGAGGAAGCCACCCATCGCCGCTTTGGCCTCGGCCGCGAAGTCCGCGTCGCTGAGCGCCATCCAGCCGGGCGCGTCCGCTTCTTGAACCGACCACACGATGGCTGAGCGATGGCTGCCCTCATCGTCCGTCATCGGCAGCAAGGCGAACGGGCCATCGGGGTAGAAGATTTCATACGCGACATGATCGTGCGGGTGCTGGTGACGCAGCACCGAGACGATCGCATGATGATCATATTGCCAACGCGCAAGGCGAATCCCGGCCTGCTCGCGCGTCGCCGAATTGCGGCCGTCGGCGGCAACCAGCAAAGGCGCCTTCACTTGCTTGCCGCCGGCGAGCGTCACAGTCACGCCAAATTCGCCGCGGTCGACCGAAACGACTTGCGATTTCCAGTGCAGCGCAATGTTCTTCCCGGCTTCGGCGCGGGCCTGCAGCGCGGCGCGCACATGGCGGTTCTCGTGCATCCAGCCGAGCGCCTCGTCGTCGGCATCGAACTGGAGCCCGCCGGGATCGAGCCCGTCGGCGACCGCGATGCGCCGGATCGGGCAGCCCGGGGCAGCCAGATGAGCGGTCACGCCAATCGCCTCGAGCATGCGCATCGAGCTCGACGAGACCGCGCTGGTGCGGCCGTCGAAGGCAATCGTCGAACGCGGCGCGGGGTCGGCGGGATCGATAACGATGACGCTCAGGCCGCTCGAATCGAGCGCCGCGGCGAGCGCCAGACCAACCATCCCGCCGCCGAAAACGATCACGTCCGCGCTGTCCATGGGCGCTCCCTAAACCGCCGGGCGGAGCGATGTCACGAACTTCGCTTGACCGCGGACTCGCGAGCAAGGCATTTTAGAGCGACGAGCTGGTTCGCGAGGATTTGAATGGCAACGGCAGCGGCACGAACGTCCAAGCGCGACTTGGGACCCGATTGGCGCGACGCGCTGCGCAATGCCGTGCGCCGTTTCCTGGTACGCAGCTGGGGCGTGTTGCTGGTCGCGGTCGCGATTGGCGGCGCGGTCGCGCTGGCGTCGCACAACCCGACCGATCCGTCGCTCAGCACCGCCGCCGGCGGACCGCCGGACAATTGGCTGGGCAGCGTCGGGGCGTATTTCAGCGACGCCTTGCTGCTGATTTTCGGGATTGGCGGAGTGCTGCTGTTGCCGGTGCTGTTCATCGCCGGGCTGCGGATGCTCCGGCTCGACCGGGCCGGGCGCGTGTGGCGCGGGCTGCTGATCGCGTCCATCGGCGCCATACTGGTCGGCATCGCGCTCGGCCTGACCAGCGGTTCGGCGGTCTCGGGCCTGCCCGCGGGCTGGGGCGGGACGGTCGGCCTGGCCGGGGCTTATGGGCTCGATTCGCTGTTCGATCTGATCCGCAATCCAGCGGTCGCCGGGCCGGCGCGGTTCGCGACCCTGGTTCTGTTCGCGCTTGCCGGGCTGGTGCTCGGCTGGCTCGCCTTCGGGTTGCGGCCCGAGGAGCGCGACTGGCTCAAGAGCTGGTTCAGCCGCCGTCCGAACGAACGCAAGGTGGCGCCGCGGGCGACCCAGATGCGCGACGAGGCGAGCGGATCGGCACTGCCCCCGAGATCGCGCCCGGCGGTGGCCGTGGCCGAGCCGGCAAGGGCCGTCCCACCGGCGGCTCGGGCGGCGGGCCGCAAGCTCAACCAGCCGGGCCTGGCGCTGGGCGATTCCTATGCCTTGCCGACGCTCGATCTGCTCGCCCCGGCTCCGGAGAAGGGCAAGCAGCAGATCGATCGCGCGGGGCTCGAGCGCAATGCCCGGCTGCTCGAAAGCGTGCTCGAGGATTTCCATGTCCGCGG
>JARXKO010000135.1 GCA_030271595.1 Pseudomonadota bacterium
ATAATCCCTATGACAGCTTCGAAATGGTGATGCTGAAATATGCCGACGTCAGCGAAGTCGTCGGCCTGTTGTCGTCGGGGGTGACGGTCAAGCCCAACAACGTGTTCATCCGCCGTGAACCGGGTTTCGGATCGATGTCGGCCACCAGCGGCACCACTTATGTCTCGCCCAGCAGCCAAGGTGTTCCGGACGCCCAGCCGCTGGGCGAGGCGATCGATTCCAATATGGCGATCGACCGCCGCCTGAATGCCGTATGGTTGCGCGGATCGCCCGACACGATTGCGCGGATGAAGGAGCAGATCGCGTTGATCGATCAGCCGGTCGACAGCGTCATCCTCGAAACCCAGTTCATCGAGCTGAGTGAGACCGGCACTCGCAACCTTGGTTTGGATTTCAACAATGCCGCCGGCCAGATCGGAGCAGTGACGCTCCAGAGCGGCGGCTTGGTGCCGTTTGGCGCCGACCCCGCCAAGCCGCTGGTTAGCGGTGCGGTCCAGGCCGCGCTTTACGCCCAGGTCGCGAGGGGCAACGGGCGCATCGTGTCATCGCCGCGGATTGCCGCGCAGAGCGGCGACACGGCCAAGATCCTCACCGGCGACGCCCTGCCGATCCTGACTTCGATCACATTGTCCGGCGTCAACGCCGTGTCGCAACAAGTGCAATATGTGAATGTCGGCGTGACTCTTCAAATCGCGCCTCGGGTCAGTCCCGACGGCTTTGTCACAAGCCACATTTACGCGGTCGTCTCGAGTGTCACCGGCTACCAGCAGGGCTATCCCACAATCAGCCAGCGCGAGGCCGAAACCTCGGCCTCGGTGCGCGACGGCGAAGCCTTCGTCATCGGCGGCCTGACGATCGACAATAATCTGTCGAGCAAATCGAAGGTCCCGCTGTTCGGCGACATTCCGCTGGTCGGCGAATTGTTCAAGGTCGACAAAAGCTCGCGCATCAAGACCGACCTGTATGTCGTCATCACCCCGCATGTCGTGCGCCACCGCCGCTCGGGCGATTTCAGTCAGCCGACGGGCGCCCCGCCGGCGGACATTGGTACGGCCCCGCCGCGCGCGACCGATTTTCCGTATATTCCACCCGAAGGGCTGCCCGATCTGCCGCCCGAACCGGGCGATCCGCCGAAAAATTAACTTCGCGTAAACTGTTCAAGGCAATGGATTTTTTTGCATGAGCGAGCAAAGAAATTGTTGACCGGCCCGACCTTTTGCATCACCAATATGCATTCGCGCCGGGCGGGGGATCGGGAAAGTCTCTGATCGAGCAAGATTGTTGCTCGCCTTACCGCGAGATTTTTTTGGAGGGACAAATTAATGAACACTTTAATCAAGGGGGCGCTTGCCCTGGGCGTTGCTGGGGCTGCGCTCACGACGCCGGCGTCAGCTACTCATAGCTGGGGCGGCTACCATTGGGCTCGTCCGAGCAATCCGTTCACGCTTAAGCTTGGCGACAATGTCAGCAGCAACTGGGATTCCTACCTTGGAGTCGCAAGCGCCGACTGGAGCCAATCGGGCGTTCTCGACACCGTCGTCGTTCCGGGTGGATCCGGCAACGTCAGGCGTTGCTCGGCGACCACTGGCCGGGTCGAAGTTTGCAACTCGACCTATGGCAACACCGGCTGGCTCGGAATCGCCAGCATTTCGATCACCGGCAGCGTTCATATCACTTCTGGAACGGTGAAGCAGAACGACACCTACTTCAACCAGGCTCAATATAACTCGCCGGCGTGGCGTCAGATGGTGATGTGCCAGGAAATCGGTCATACGTTCGGACTCGACCACCAGGACACGGCATTCGACAATCCCAACCTCGGCACCTGCATGGATTATACCAACGATCCGAGCACCAACCAGCATCCCAACGCTCACGACTATGACGAGCTGATCACCATCTACAACCACGGCGATTCGTCGACCACGATTGGGGCCGCGATTCCGACCGGCATTCACGCCGAAATCGGCAATTCGCCCAAGTCGTGGGGCCGTCCGGTCCACTTCATGCGCGATGGACGTCCAGACCAGTATATGCGTCTTGACGGCCCCGGCCGCTTCACGCTTACCCACGTCTTGTGGGCGCGCGGCAAGGGTCCGGCCGACAGCAACATCGACTAACCATCGCTGCGACTGCAATACTCAGTGGCGCGGGAGCAATCCCGCGCCCCTTTTTGCGCGCTTGCGCTTGCGCTCGGGTCCGGCGCTGTTGACCCACCTTCTTCAGACAAAGAAAAAGCGGCGGCGCTTCGCAGCGCCGCCGCCATTCCCGAACGAACGCGTCTTAGAGCGAGTTCGAAACGTTATTGAAGGTCGTGCCGAGCTTGGTACCGATGCTCTTCATCGCACCAATAGCGGCAACGGCGATCAGCGCCGCGATCAGGCCATATTCAATGGCAGTCGCGCCCTTGCTGTCGCTCATCAATTTCGTGAAGCGCTTGAACATTTCTGGTCTCCCTTAATTCCACATTGTTTCGGATTTCATCCGACGCCTGCGCCGTCCTTTGCGTAGGTTGCCCAACGGATTACCCAAAGGAGGTTGAAGAAATCCTAAAGCGGAGGGTTTCCGGAAATTAACCATGTCAGACCGCGGCCAGCGCGCCGGATCATTGGTTTTCGAAAATCTTCTCGATCTCGCCGGCGATGTCGCGCACGAGCTTGGTGCCGTCGCTCCATTCGGGCGGCAACGGGCTCTGCGAGGGCGGCGGCGGACGATCCTGGGGCGGCGCCCGCCGCGGCACGTTGAACGCGATCGGAAGAGCGGGGCCGCGACGATGGTCGATGGCCAGCGCCGAGGTCATGAAATTGTGCCAGATGGTCGCCGGCACGGTCCCGCCGCTGACCTTGCCGAGCGAACCATAATCGTCGCGCCCGACCCACACCCCGACCACCAGGTCGCCGGCAAAACCGATGAACAAGGCGTCGCGATTGTCCTGCGTCGTGCCGGTCTTGCCAAAGGTCGGGACCCACAAGGCGGCGCGCTTGCCGGTGCCGTTGTTGGTCGCCGCGTAAAGCAGATCGAGCATCGGCGCCCAGTCGCGCTGGCGGTCGAGCGAGCGGCTGGCCGGGAACCACGACGCAAAACCCTGGCCAGCGGTCGGATCGGGGGCGATGCCGCGCGCCGCCACCGGGTACCGGCCGCCGGCGACCGCCGCATAAGCGGAAGTCAGCTCGAGCAGGCTCATCCCGGCGGTGCCGAGCGCCAGGCTGGGCTTGTCGGGCATCGGCGTGGAGACTCCAAGGTCGCGCGCGGCGCGCATCACATTGCCCCGCCCGACCGCCTGCGACAGCCGCACCGTCGCCGCGTTGCTCGACCTGGCGAACGCTTCGCGAAGCGTGATCCGGCCGCGATAGACGCCGTCGCTATTGACCGGGGTCCAGCCGCCGATGGTCACCGGCTGATCCTCGATCATGCTGTCGGGGGTCCAGCCGGCACGGAGCGCGGCCAGATAGACGAACAATTTGAACGCCGAGCCTGGCTGGCGCCGCGCCTGGGTCGCGCGGTTGAAGGGCGACTGGCGGTAGCTGTTGCCGCCGACCATCGCGACTACTTCGCCGGTCGGGCGCATCGCCACCAGCGCCGCCTGAGCGCTGCCCAGCGGGGCGCTGGCGAGCGCGCGCACGGCAAGCCGCTGGAGCCTGCTGTCGAGCGTGGTCGGGACCCGGATCTCGCCAAAGCCGGATTCGAACCGTTGCTGTGCGAAGGGCGTCACCCAATCGGCGAAATAGGTGCCGGTCGGGATCTTGTTCAACTGCCGCACCGGCCGCGCCATGACCGCCTGCCGCGCCCGCGCCGGGCTGATGATTTTGGTGTCGGCCATCGCTGCCAGAACCAGCCGGCTGCGCTTCTGGGCGCCGGCCAGATTATGCGTCGGGGCAAGCCGCGACGGTGCCTGGACGAGCCCCGCCAGCATCGCCGACTGGCCAAGGCTCAGATGATCGGGATCGCGGCCGAAATAATGGTGCGACGCGGCGCGGAGGCCGTACACCCCGTCGCCGAAATAGACGCTCGACAAATAGCGCGAGAGGATTTCCTGCTTGGTCAGCCACGCTTCGAGCCAGAAGGCGATGATCACCTCCTGCGCCTTGCGCCTGAAGCTGCGGTCGCTCGACAGGAAATTGGTCTTGGCCAGCTGCTGGGTGATCGTGCTTCCGCCCTGGCGAACGCCGTGGGCGCGGATGTTGGCGACCATCGCCCGGCCGATGGCGCGCGGGTCGATCCCCCAATGGCGATAGAAGCGGCGATCCTCGATGGCGACGAAGGCGGCCGGGGTCAGCGGGTCGAGCCTGGTCACGTCGACCGGCGCTTCCTTGACCGCGCCCCGCCGGGCGATCGCCTGGCCGTCGGCGCTGACCAGCAGCATCGCCGGGTCGTGAAGCGGCTCGAG
>JARXKO010000136.1:0-2063 GCA_030271595.1 Pseudomonadota bacterium
GCGGTCTGGTGGAGGCGGGTCATGACAAAGTCCTCGAGGCGATCGGTCGGTGGAAGTCGGCGTTATAGGCAGTCGACTGGCGCGGGCAAGCGGCGCGCGAGCGGACTCGGCATGGCGCAGCTGTGGTGACTCGGCAACAGCGGCCAACCGAATCGATTCCAGTCATGGAACCTTCAGGTTCGGCGGGCTATATCGACTCGTACACAGGGAGTTCGTGACAGTGCTCAAGGTCGCACGGCGGAAGGAAGTCAGATTGCTCGCGGCGCTTGCCGTGGGCTCGCTCCTGCTGTCGCCGGCGATCGCATCGAGCGCCAGGAAGCGACCGCCAGCCGTGTCGATCAGCTTCGATGCAATCTCTTCATTCACGCCGGCCAATGCCGACCCCAAGCTGGCCGCGGCGCTGGCCGGGCGCGGACTGTCGCTCAACGACATGCGCTTCACGCCGGCCCCCGCCAAGGGCCGCCCGTCGCAGCTGAGGGTCGCGATTCGCGCCCGCTCGAATGGACCGACCACGGTCGCGAGTCTCGCCGCACCGACCGTCAGCGCGCTTACGCCGACCAGCTATAACCTCGGCGTCGCAGTCGGCTGGCGGCGCTTCGCGGTCGCCGGCGATGTCGCCAAGGTCAGCGATTCCAATAGCGCGCTTGGTGGCCGCGAGAGCGCGGTCCTGGGCGTCAGTTACTCGCTCAAGCGCTTCACCGGCCGGGTCGCAATCGGCGCCGACCGCGCCGATGGACATCCGCTCCCGGCGCTGCGCAAGGGTGACAATTATTCGCTCGACGTTGGCGGCGCTTATGCCTTGGCCAAGGGCGTCGCGCTGACTGGCGGCGTCCGTTACCAGGTCGAGCGCGATCGTTTGTCGGCGCTCCAGGATGAGCGCCGCGACAGCCAGGCGGTCTACGTCGGCACCGCGGTCAAGTTCTAGGCCCGATCATTTACAACAAGGCGTGATGCCGCCGGCTGGCGAGGGTAAGTCGCCGTGCCTATAGCAAGGCGGCAATGACCCAAGCTGCCGACCGCCTGCAACTCGTCCGCGACCGGATCGCCGCCGCCGCGAAAGCCGCCGGACGGGATCCCGCATCGGTGACCCTGGTCGCGGTCAGCAAGGGCCGCAGCGCGGCAGCGGTCGAACAACTGATCGTCGCCGGACAGCGTGATTTCGGCGAAAACCGGGTTCAGGAAGCACAGGAAAAGTGGCCAACTCTGCGGGCTCGTTACCCCGGCGTCCGGCTCCATGAAATTGGCCAGCTGCAATCGAACAAAGCCGCCGAGGCTACTGCCCTTTTCGACGTCATCCATTCCATCGACCGACTGACGTTGATCGATGCCCTCGCCAAAGCGGAGCGCCGCCCGGATCTCTACGTCCAGGTCAATATCGGCGCCGAGGATCAAAAGGGCGGCTGCGCCATCGCTGACGTTCCGGCGCTGGTCGCCGCGGTGCGAGATCGCGGCCTGCCTTTGCTTGGGCTGATGGCGATCCCCCCGCTCGGTTTCGAGCCCGCGCCTTTTTTCGCGCTCCTCGCCAAGCTCGCCTGGCGAGAAGGGCTGAGCGGGTTGAGCATGGGGATGTCGTCGGACTACCGCGCCGCGGTGATGCTTGGCGCCACCTGCGTGCGGGTCGGCTCGGCCCTGTTCGACGATTAGGACAGGTGCCCGCTGCGCGCCTTCTTGGTCGCCAGATAGTCGGCGTTATGCGGGTTTGCGGGCATATGGTGGGCGACTCGTTCAGCGACCTTGATCCCGGCCGCCTCAAGCCCTGCGACCTTGGCCGGATTGTTGGTCAGCAGGCGCACTTCGGAGATCCCCAACTGGCGCAGCATCGCCGCGGCATGGGCATAATCGCGCTCGTCGTCGGCGAAGCCGAGCCGCTCATTGGCCTCGACGGTGTCGAGCTCGCGATCCTGCAGCGCATAAGCGCGCAATTTATTGGCCAGGCCGATTCCGCGCCCCTCCTGGCGCAAATATAATAGCACCCCGCCATCCTCCGCGCCGATCAGTCGCAGGGCTTCTTTCAATTGGGGACCGCAATCGCATTTGAGGCTGCCGAAGACGTCGCCGGTCAG
>JARXKO010000136.1:2163-4363 GCA_030271595.1 Pseudomonadota bacterium
CTCCGCGACCGCTGGATTGGCAAGCGGGCTTAGCGGGCCGAGCGGGGCGCGATCGAAATCCTGCCCCGGATCGGCCAGCGCGAGTGCCGCCGGGGGATCGAGCCACGCTGCCCGATCGAGCAACACCGGCTGGTCGGGATCGGCGGCCTCGCGCCGGTTCGCAAGTCCCAAGGAAGCAGCGCGCAGCCCGCTGATCAGCAGCGGCGCGGCCGATCCCGAATCGAGCAACTCGAGCATCTCCACAGTCGCCGTCTCGACCGCGACGATGGCGATCGACTGCTCCCCGTCGATCCTCACCGGTCGCCCGGCCCGAAGCGCTGCGATCGCACGGCGGATGGCGGTTGCGCTCAAACCGCGATCTCGCAAATCAGCGGCACATGGTCGGATGGCCGCTCCCACATGCGGCACGGCTCGAGCACCCGGTGACCCTTCAGCGCTCCCGCGAGCGTCGGCGATGCCCACATATGGTCGAGCCGCCGGCCCCGATCGTTCTTGCTGAAATCGGGCGATCGGTAGCTCCACCAGGTGAAGCAGCGCTGCGGCGCGGGAACGAAGGCACGGCCGATGTCGATCCAGTCATGCGCCTGCCGCAGTCGGTCAAGCGCCGCGACTTCGACCGGCGTGTGGCTGACGACATTGATCAGCGCCTTGTGGCTCCAGACGTCGCATTCCAGCGGCGCGACGTTGAAATCGCCGACGATGATGGTCGGCTCGTCGAGCCCTTCGGACCAGCGAGTCATGCGCTCGAGGAAATCGAGCTTTTGCCCAAACTTGGGGTTTTGCGTGCGGTCGGGAATGTCGCCGCCGGCGGGGATATAGACATTCTCAAGCCGTATTCCGCATTCCAGCCGGACTCCGATGTGGCGCGCCTCGCCATTGTCCTGCCAGTCGTGACGGCCGGGATCGGCGAGCGGCAGTCGGCTGAGGATCGCGACGCCGTGGTGCATGCGCTGGCCGTTCAACTGCTGGTGGACATAGCCAAGGTCGTGAAACAGGGCGGCCGGGAACGCCTCGTTGCAGGCCTTGGTTTCCTGGAGGCACAGGATATCGGGCTGCTCGTCGGCGACCAGCCGCTCGACCAGCGCCGGGCGCGCGCGCACCGAATTGATATTCCACGAAGCGATTTTCAGCATCTTGCTCACCGGCGCCCGCTTAGCCCGCCTCTCGCCAGAATCAAAAGGGCGGCCTCTTTGGAGGCGTTGGCCGACGACTGTAAAAAAAGGCCCCCGCTCCGGGGGCTTGGAGCGAGGGCCGCCTGGCGTTCGTCACGCAAGGGATCCAGCATACCCGGGTAACAGGGGGAAACCCCGGTATTTGATGCGGGACCAATTGATGATTTACGCCCGCGAGCCTGACGCGGCGATGAACGGTCGCAAAGTGCAACCCTTCCTAGCGGCTCTTTTTTTTCGGCTCGGCGTAGGTGAAGGCGCTCTCGGCGACGGCGACGTTATAGCGCACGTCGGTGAGCTTAACCGTGGTCCGTTTGTTCTGCCCATCGATCGCGGTCCAGCCATAAAGCTGGAGCCCGCCGGGCGCGGTCGAGCTGCGCAGGAAGGCCAGGGTCAGCGAGCCATATTGGGTCGGGTCGCGGGCGCGGACGATCATCACATTGGGGTCGTTGCTCGGGACGATTTGCGCCTTGCCCTTGAGGTTGGGCGACCCTGACAGCAGCACCCCGAGCGGAGTCCTCGACAGAGGCCAGCTCGATTTCTGACCGACCTGGTAATCGATGAAGGTCAGCTTCGAGCCGTCGGCGATGAGCAGCAGATCGCCGCTCGAATACGCGAACCGTACCTTGCCCGGGCGCTTGAGCTGGAGCGTACCGGTGGCCGGGCGGCCGCGCGGATCGGTCTGAGTGAAATCCGCCGACATCGTCTTGACCGCGGTCAGATGGGCGCCAAGCCGAGCCATGTCGGCCGATTGGGCGGCAAGCGCTGGCGCTGCACTGATCACCGCAAGCGGAAGAAGCGCGCGCGAAAAATTGGTGGCGAAAGTCACATTCAAGCTCCTGGAAATCGATTTGCGGCGGTTGATGGCCGACCGCCATTGAATGCTCCGTGAACCCCAAGGTTGCGCGGGGGTTCGGGTGCCGCCGTCAAATCGGATGCCCGTCGGGATCGATCAGCACTTCGCGGCGGCCGACGTGGTCGGGCTGGCCGACCAAGCCATCCTTCTCCATCCGCTCGATCAGCCGCGCCGC
>JARXKO010000137.1 GCA_030271595.1 Pseudomonadota bacterium
TCGACCGCGGCCGGCAGATAATTGAGCGTGGTGACGATGTTCCAGCGGTCCATCTGACCCTGATTGATCGCCTGGGTGCCGTGATAGAGGCCGGTGGTGTCGCCGAGCCCCACGGTGTTGGTGGTCGCGAACAGGCGGAACCAGGGGTTGGGCCGGATCACCCGATTCTGGTCGAGCAAGGTCAATTTGCCCTCCGCCTCGAGCACCCGCTGGATGACGAACATCACGTCGGGGCGCCCGGCGTCATATTCGTCGAACACCAACGCGACCGGATGCTGCAGCGCCCATGGCAACAGGCCTTCGCGAAATTCGGTCACCTGCTGCCCTTCCTTGAGGACGATGGCGTCGCGCCCGACCAGGTCGATGCGGCTGATATGCGCATCCAGGTTGATCCGGATCATCGGCCAGTTGAGCCGTGCCGCGACCTGTTCGAGGTGGGTCGATTTGCCCGTCCCGTGATAGCCCTGGACCATGACCCGGCGGTTCTTGGCGAAGCCGGCGCAGATCGCCAGAGTCGTATCGGCGTCGAAGACATAGGTCGGGTCGAGGTCGGGGACCCGCTCATCGGCCTCGCTGAAAGCCGGCACTTCCATGTCCGAATCGACCCCGAACAGGTCGCGGACCTTGGCCATCTTGTCGGGCGAGGTGAGCACGGTGTCGCTGCGGTTGTCGAGCGTGACGTTGGGAATTTCGGCCATTGGCAATCCTTAGGCCGGTGCGAGCGCGGCCTCAATGGGCTGGTACCGCGACTTTCTCCGGTAGCGGGAAGAGGGTCACGAAGCGCTCCGCCAGCCCCTGGTCGCCGGTAACCTCGATAAGGTCGAGCGGCTGGCCGCCATAGACCACCGCGGCAAGCGCGGTTGGCGCGCCTTCGAACAGCAAGTCGCAATCCTTGATCGGGGCGCGGGCGATCTTGATCGCGCCTTTCTTTATCCGCGCGACATAGGTGTCGTGGCCAAAGCGGAAACCGATGCGGGCGTCGATCTTGCGCGCCCGCTTGGCGTCGATCATCGTCTTGAACGAAAGCATCAGCGACACCCCGCTAAGGGGCAGGGTTGGGTCATGGCGCGGTGAACGCGCCGCCCAGCGGCCGAGCGATTGGATCAATGGCTCGGCCTCGAGTCCCCACTCGGTCGCCTCATAAACCTGGACATTGGCGGGTGGCGGCAAAGTAACGCGCCGAACCAGCCCCTTCGCTTCCAGCTCGGTCAGCCGCTGGGTCAGGACATTGGCGCTGATTCCGGGCAAGTCGGCGCGCAATTGTGTAAACCGCCGCGCACCGAGCATGAGTTCGCGAAGAACCAGCAGTGCCCAGCGCTCGCCAATCAGCTCAAGCCCATGGGCGGTCCCGCAAGCATCGTCATAGCCTCGTCTCGTCTCAGGTTTCGACCGTGTGGTTACATTTTCTAACTGCACAGTTGCAATCTATAACTATGTGCGCGAAAAGCAAGCCGAATCGAGGAGAGAGACGATGTACATTGATGGATTCATCCTGCCGCTGCGCGATGACAAGCTGGGCGACTATACCACGATGGCGGAGGTGTTCGCGCGAAAGGCCAAGGAACAAGGCGCGATCGGGTCGTTGGAAGCGCTCGGCGACGGGCTTGAGCACGGCCATACCACCGATTTCTTCAAGGCCGTCCAGGCGGAGGACGGCGAGAACGTCGTCTTTTCGATCGTCGTCTGGCCCGACAAGGCGACCCGCGACGCGGGGTGGGAAAAGATCATGGCCGATCCCGAAATGCAGCCCGGCGCAATGCCCATGCCGTTCGACGGCAAGCGCATGTTCTGGGGCGGCTTCAAGCCATTCGTGAACAGCCTGGAGATCAAGTGATGCCCAATAACGAGGGAAGCTTCATCTGGTACGAACTCGTCAGCCCCGACCCCGATGCGTCAAAGGCCTTTTACGACGCGGTCGTCGGCTGGACCATCGATGCCGAGACCAGTGTGCCGGGCGGCGCCGTCGATTACCGCATGATCACCCGCAGCGACGGCGGCCTTGCCGGCGGAATGCTCAAGCTCGACCAGGCGATGCAGGCCCATGGTGCGCGCCCGCTGTGGCTCGCTTATCTGTACGTCGAGGATGTCGATGCGCGGGTCGCGGCGATCACCGCCGATGGCGGCACGATCCTGATGGCGCCGCACGACGCCCCCGGGATCGGCCGCTTCGCTTTGGTCACCGATCCGGTCGGGGTGCCATTCTATGTGATGAAGCCAGTCCCGCCGGCGGGCCGCGAGAATGACTCGAGCGATGTCTTCTCGGTCGATCAGGCGCAGCACATCCGCTGGAACGAGCTGTCGACCACCGACCAGGACGGCGCGATCGCGTTTTTCGCCAGGCACTTCGGCTGGACCCAGGAAGGCGCGATGCCGATGGGCGAGATGGGCGATTACAAGTTCGTCCAGAAAGATGGTGTCGGAATCGGCGCGATCATGAACAAGCCGCCGCACGTGCCGATGAGCGGATGGACTTTTTATCTCGGGGTCGACGACATCGACCGCGCCGCCGGCGCAGTCACCGCGGGCGGAGGCCAAATATTGTTCGGACCGATGGAAATTCCCGGCGGCGAATTTTCCCTCAACGGAATGGACCCCCAGGGCGCCAGCTTCGGGCTGGTCGGCCCGCGCAAGGGAGCAAGCGCGTGAGCGACAAAATGATGACCTGCCTGTGGTTCGATAAAGGCGAAGCGCGCAAAGCCGCCGAATTCTATGCCGCGACCTTTCCCGACAGCGCAGTCGGCAAGGCGATGATCGCGCCGGGTGACTATCCCTCGGGCCAGCAAGGCGACGAACTGACGGTCGAGTTCACCGTTCTGGGCCGCGCCTTCGTCGGGCTCAACGGTGGGCCCAATTTCAAACCCAATATGGCGGTCAGCTTCATGGTCGTCACCGAAGACCAGGCCGAAACCGATCGGTACTGGACTGCAATCACGTCCGGCGGCGGCGAGGAAAGCGAGTGCGGCTGGTGCAAGGATAAATGGGGTTATTCCTGGCAGATCACACCGCGCATATTGCTCGAGGGCAATAGCAATCCCGATCCGGCGGTCGCCAAGCGCGTGTTCGACGCCATGATGACCATGCGAAAGATCGATCATGCGAAAATCGAAGCCGCGGTTGCTGGTCAAACCGCCGATGCGTAAGCTCGTCGGCGCGGCCTTCGTCAGCCTCGACGGCGTGATGCAGGCCCCGGGTGGACCGACCGAGGATCCGACCGGCGGCTTCGATCAAGGCGGCTGGATGTTCAAGATCTGGGACGAGGGGATTGAGGAAACGCTGGGGACGATCTTTGCCGGTGATTACGACCTCCTGCTCGGGCGCCGAACCTACGATATATTCGCGGCCTATTGGCCTTATGCCGAGGGCGACAACAAGCCGATGGGCGAGGCGTTCGACCGCGCCAACAAATATGTCCTGACCCGCGGATCGCGCGCCCTCGAGTGGCAGAACAGCCATCGGCTTGGCGGGATAGAAGAGGTCGCGGCGCTCAAGCAAAGCGAGGGCAAGCGGATCGTCATTCAAGGATCGTCGACCATCTACCCCGGCCTGCTCGAAGCGGGATTGATCGACGAGCTGACGCTGATGACATTCCCGGTCACCCTGGGCCGCGGGAAGCGATTGTTCGGCGAGGAAACCCCGGTCGACCGGCTGGAAATGACCAGCCATCGGGTCACCGCCAAGGGCACCGTGATCGCGACCTACAAGCCGGGCGGGACGATGCCGCCTTATCCGGCCGAGGGACCCATTCCCGGCACCAGCGAGCGGGAGGTTGAGCGCCAGGCGCGCATCGCGGAGGGCAGCTGGTGACCCTCGCGCTCTTCGTCCATCCGTTCAGCAGTTACAGCTGGAAGGTGCTGATCCCGCTGTGGGCCGACGGCACGGCGTTCGAGTATCGCAACGTCGATCCTTCGCATCCCGGAGTGATGGACGAGCTGCGCGCTTTATGGCCGTTCGGCAAATTCCCGCTGCTGGTCGACGATGGCGAAGTGATCGCCGAATCAACCCCGATCATCGAGCATCTTCAGGCCCATCATCCCGGTCCGAACATCTGGATTCCCGAGGGAGAATTGGGCCGCCGAGTGCGCTTCCTCGATCGTTTCTTCGACACCTATGTGATGGGCGCGATGCAGGCGGCAGTCGGCAATGCGTTGCGCCCGCCAGGTGCCAAGGACGACTATGGCGAGGCTCGGGGAATGGAGACCCTGCGCACCGCCTATGACTGGCTCGAGGTGAACCTCCCCGATTCGCAGTGGGCCGCCGGCGACAGCTTCACTTTGGCGGATTGCGCGGCTGCACCGTCCTTATTCTACGCCGATTGGGTCGACCGGATCGGCGCGACGCGGCCGCGCCTCAACGC
>JARXKO010000138.1 GCA_030271595.1 Pseudomonadota bacterium
GCCGGGATGAAGGATTCGAAGGTCATCATCGCCATCAACAAGGACGAGGAAGCGCCGATCTTCCAGGTCGCCGACGTCGGGCTGGTCGGCGATCTGTTCAAGATCGTGCCGGAGCTCACTGCAAAACTGTAGGCGGCATTACAATCGCGCCGTTTGATATGCGTCAAAGCGGTGCTTGCGTTCAAGGTTCAAAGAAGTGCGTCACTAGGACAAGTGCGGCGCGTGAAGCAGTCGCGGAGATTCTACATGCGACACTTCGATGAACGACCCGCACGAACTTTTAAATTCTTGCTTGCGGCACTTGCAGCCTGCTTCGCAATGCTTGCATTCGCTGCGCCGGCATCGGCGGTTCCTGCCTTTGCGGTGCAGATCGGACAGCCCTGCCAATCGTGCCATGTCGGCGGATTCGGGCCGCAGCTGACGCCCTTCGGCCGCGCGTTCAAGCTCGGTGGCTATACGATGCGCTCGGGCAAGACCAACATCCCCTTGTCGGCGATGGCCGTCGCGGCCCTGACCCGGGCGGTCAACCCCGACGCGCCGACCGTTCCAGGCGAAAGCCCGCGCAAGCAGACGACGGTGAAGTTCGAACAGGGCAGCATCTTTGTCGCCGGCGGCATCGGTTCGCATCTCGGCGGCTTCATCCAGACGACCTATGACGGCATCGGCAAGGCGTGGAGCTGGGACAATGTCGATCTGCGCGCGGTCGGCACCGGGCACATCGGCAGCAAGAGCCTGGTCTACGGACTCAGCCTCAATAATAGTCCGTCGACCCAGGACGTGTGGAACACGATGCCGGCGTGGGGCTACCCGTACACCGGCTCGCCGATCGCGCCGGGCCCGAGCGCCTCGCCGCTGATCGCCGGCGGCCTGGCCCAGAATGTCATCGGCTTGACCGCCTACGGCTGGCTCGACAGCAAGTTCTACCTCGAAGGCGGCGGGTATTCGACGCCCAAACGCGGCACATTAAGCTGGCTCGGCGCCGATCCTTTCGACCCGGGCGACATCAATGGTCTCGCCCCTTACGGACGCGTCGCTTTCCAGCAGGAAGTCGGCGGCGGCACGTTCGAAGTTGGCGCGTTCATGCTCAAGGCCGCGATTTTCCCCGGCCGCGACCGCTCGACCGGCCTGACCGATCGCTACACCGACCTTGGTCTCGACAGCTCATGGATCAAGCCGCTTGGTCAGGACATGGTAACGATCAACGCTCGCTATACCCATGAAAAACGGCGGCTTCGGGCAACCTGCGCCCTGGGCATCGGCGATGGCTCGATCCTCGCGCCGACAATCGCCGATTGTTCAGGGGCGACGCTCAACGAAATCCGCGCCGACGCGTCTTATTATTGGCACAACCAGATTGGAGCCACGCTCGGCGCGTTCAGCCTGTCGGGCTCCACCAACCCCTATCTCTACCCCGATAACCGCACCGCCGGGCCGGGCAGCACCGGCTTTACCGCCCAACTCGACGGGACCCTGTTCGGGGGCGCCAAAAGTTCGCCACTCGGTCCGCGCTTTAATATTCGCGCCGGCATCCAATATACCGTCTATTCGCGCTTCAATGGCGCAAGTCGAAATTATGATGGAGCGGGCGCCAATGCGTCCGACAACAATACACTGAGGGTGTTCACATGGGTCGCATTTTGATGATCGTCGCACTTGGCGGGGCAGTGCTCGCCTCGCCATCGGTCGCCGCCGACGCGGGCAAGGGCAAAGCCGTGTTCCAGGGGCAATGTTCGATCTGTCATGCCGCGGTCGCTGGAAAGCCCTCCGGAATCGGGCCCAATCTCTACGGCGTCATCGGGCGGACTGCTGGATCGCTTCCCAAATATCAGTATTCGTCAGCGATGAAGGCGGCGCATTTCGCTTGGTCGGCGGACCGGTTGCGCGCCTATCTGCCGGCTCCGAGCAAAGCGGTGCCGGGCAACAAGATGCCGTATGCCGGGCTCAAGAATCCGCAGCAACTCAACGATCTGATCGCCTATCTCGCGACCTTGAAGTGATCCGGGCCCGCGAGTGGCGGGTGGTGCCCAGGGACGGGATCGAACCGCCGACACCGTGATTTTCAGTCACGTGCTCTACCAACTGAGCTACCTGGGCTTGTCGAGGCGGGCTGGAACGTCCGCCTGAGCGAGGCGCTCACTAACCGCCGCCCAATGCCGTGTCCACCCCGGCACGGCGGGCCGGACGCCTATTCGCCCTCGGGTTCGCCAAGCTCCTCGGGTTCGGCCGGGCGTCCGGGGATGCGGTAGCCCCCACCGAGCCATTTCAGGAGGTCGCGGTCCTTGCATCCGGCGCTGCAGAACGGTGCGAACCGCTCCGCCGGAGGGTTGCCGCAATAGGGGCATTTCTTGGCTCTAGCTGGCATGGCCGCCAGCCATGGCGAGCCGCGCATCGGGGCGCAAGCTGATCGCTCCACCGGCCTGCGCAGCGAGCGCGTCAAGCCATTCCGGCTTGGCTTCGAATACCGCGACCAGCGCGGGGTGAGCGACAAGGGTCTTGGCGCCGGCTGGCTCGAGCGCCGCGCGGCGAAGCAAGGCCCGCGCCTCGAAGGCAGCGCGATCGGCGGCCAGGTCGACGAGGGACGCGCGGCGGCGCGGGCGCACGATCTGGATGAAGCCGAAGCCGTTGACGGCGGTGCGCTCGAACGGCTGGGGGATGATCGCGTCGAATAGTGCGGCCGCATCCTGGCGCGACTGCTTGCTGGCGCCGGTCGGAAGATCGATTCCGATCGAACCTTGAAGGTCGAGGCGCCGGATGGCGTTGGCCGCGGCTGTGGCACCGGCCAGCGCCAACTCGTTCGGTTCGCTCGCGCCATCGACGTCGATCATGATCATCGCGCGGGTTGGCTTGACCGCAAGCTCGCCGGCGGGGAAGCGAACAATCCCGCTGCGCGCCTCGTCGATGAGGTCGTTCCAGCCCACGGCGCCGAGCGCGTCGGCAGGGGCGGGGAAGGCCAGGCTTTGACCAACTGACTCAGGCGCGTCGCCAAGCGGCCGGTCGGTCAGCTGGGCAAGCGGCCGCTTCCACGGCTCGGCGCCGGGAATCGCCTCGCGCGTGACCTCGATGGCGATCGTGCCGCCCTCTGCGCAGCCAGTCGCGCCGCGCGGGAGGAGATATTCCTGACCGTCCGCGGAACGGGCGACGGCGTTGCGCCCGCGTATGCCCGCTGATAGCAGCCGCGCGGCGATCACGCAGCCGGCGCGCCTCTGCCCGTCGAGCAGGATCCGCGCTTCGACAATCTCGCCAGCGTCGATCAGCGCCATCCGCGTTTCGCCGATACCGCGCTCGATCAACCACTCAGGCGATGGCATAGCCCGCGTCCTTGAGCAGCAGGCGGGTCTCCGCCAGCGGCAGCCCGACGACGTTGGAATAGCTTCCGGCGATGTGCCGGACATAGACCTCGCCATAGCCCTGGAGCGCGTAGCCGCCGGCCTTGCCGCGCCATTCGCCGTGGCTTGCGTAAAAATCGATTTCCTCGGCGCTGAGCCGCTTCATCGCGATCATCGTCTCGCCGAGCTTTGACCGGATGATGCCGCCGGGACGTGCAACCGCGACCGCGGTCAATACCCGGTGGCGGCGCCCCGACAGCAAGGCCATGCATTGGCGCAGGGTCGCTTCATCCTCGACCTTGGGCAGGATCCGCCGCCCGACCGCGACCACGGTATCGGCGGCCAGCACCAGCGCAGCGGGCTCGAGCGCCGCGACCGCGGCGGCTTTTTCGCGCGCCAGGCGAAGGGCATGGTCGCGCGGCAATTCGCCCGGCCTCGGATGTTCGTCGATATCGGCGGGAACGACCGCGTCGGGCACGATCCCGATGCGGGTGAGCAGGTCGAGACGGCGCGGGCTCGCCGAGGCGAGAACCAGGCGCACGCTAGTAACCGGGCGGGCGCTCGCGGCCGGGCATGAAGCGATAGGTGATCCGGCCCTTGGTCAGGTCATAGGGGGTCATTTCGACCAGCACTTCGTCGCCGGTGAGAACGCGGATTCGGTTCTTGCGCATCTTGCCCGCGGTGTGGCCGAGGACTTCGTGGCCGTTTTCCAGCTCGACCCGGAACATGGCGTTGGGCAACAGCTCCAAGACCTTGCCGCGCATTTCGAGCAGTTCTTCCTTGGCCAAACTCTATCCTTCGTTTGTGGGTGCGTGCGTGAAAAGTCGCGGAGCCTTACGCCGCGGCCCTGCAAAAGGGAAGGCGAAGCGTTCCGCAATGACCGACCCGCCCCAACGCAATCGGGCGGGGTCGTCTTTTCAAGCCAACCGGACGATGCGGCTTAGTGTGCCGCGCCGCCCGCAAGCGCCGCGAGCAGCAGCA
>JARXKO010000139.1 GCA_030271595.1 Pseudomonadota bacterium
ACCGACCGCAAGAAGGATTTGATCGTCAACGACAAGGGCGACAATGTTTCGCCCCAGAGGATCGAAGGGATTTTGACGCTCCAGCCCGAAATTGCCCAGGCGATGGTTTATGGCGACCGCCGGCCGCACCTCGTCGCCTTGATCGTGCCCGAGCCCGACATCGCCAAAGACTCCGATGTCGGGCCGCGGCTGCAGCGCGCGCTCGACCGCGTCAACGCCGATTTGTCGGTGGTCGAAAAGGTCCGCCGTTTTATTATCGCCGACGCGCCCTTTTCGATCGAGAACGAACAGCTGACGCCGTCGATGAAGATCCGCCGCCATGTCATCGGCGCCGCCTATGGCGATCGCCTGAACGCGCTCTACAAGCGCTGACGCGCGATCAGTGGCCCGGCCTGGTGTACGGGATGATTGGCCCGATCGAGCAGCTGCCGACCGTCATATGATTGAGCACGTCAACGACTTGGGCGATGTCACCAGTACACAGGCCTTGGCCGAACGAGCGGGTCTGCAGCGCGTAGCCGCCGACCCCCAGCATTCCGCAGCCTTCGCTGAGATTAACGACATTGACCGTGCCCGTGCCGACTCGGAAGGCGATCGTGCGGCCGTCGACGATCGACATGTCGTTCTGGTTATAGCTCGGGATGCAATTGATCGGCGGGCCGGCAAGCTTGTCGCCGGTCAGCCGGAGGAACTGCTGCTGCTGCGAGGCATCACGTGTAGGGGGCGGCGGAACCGCAGTACAGCTGACCAAAACGGCCCCCAGGAGAAGGATAGAAACGCTACGCATCAAAGCCTCCATTGCCGAGTCCATGCCCCGCGCCATGATGGGCCTTTTCGAGGCTAACGGAAAGTGTCTTTCGACGTCCGCAGCCGGGCGAAGTCCTGAGGGTCGTGAGCGCGCACGAAAACATTGGTCTGAAGCTCCTCCGCGACCGTTGTCGGAACCGTCATTTCCCCGGCCTGCCGCGCTTGCTCGACCGCCTTGAGCCGATGGGCAATGGCGTCGTTGGCGGGCTCGGCGGCGGCTGCGAAACGCGCGTTGGAAAGCGTATATTCGTGCGCGCAGTAAAGTCTGGTGTCCGCGGGCAGGGCAGCGATCCGCTGCAGCGATTCGAACATCTGTTGGGGCGTTCCTTCGAACAAACGGCCGCAGCCCATGGCGAACAAGGTGTCGCCGACAAAGGCGATGCCGTCGTCGCGCAAGACGTAGGCGATGTGACCCAAGGTATGGCCCGGCACTTCCCACACCTCTGCCTGATGTTCGCCGATGCGCACCCGGTCGCCTTCCTTGAGCGCGACGTCGACACCGGGGATCCGGGCCGCTTCGGATGCCGGCGCATAGACCGTTGCTCCGGCCTGCTTGACGGCTTCATTGCCGCCGCTGTGGTCGGGGTGCCAATGCGTGTTCCACACCTGGCCGATCGGCCAGCCGCGGCGCTCGGCTTCGGCCAGTAGCGGTACCGAGTCGCCCGGATCGACCGCGACTGTCTCGCCGCTGACCGGGTCGTGGATCAGCCACAGATAATTGTCGGCGAAGGCGGGGACGGCGACGATCTCGAGCATTACCATTCTCCGCTATTGGGCATGCTCGTCCACGGCTCGGCCGGGGCCAGATGCTCGCCCTTCTGGAGCAATTCGATCGAGATGCCGTCGGGCGTCCTGACGAACGCCATGTGGCCGTCGCGCGGCGGTCGGTTGATCGTCACGCCGCCATCGCGGAGCCTGGCGCAGGTGGCAAAAATATCGTCGACGCGAAACGCGAGATGGCCGAAATTGCGGCCCCCGTCATAGTCTTCGCCGCGACCGCCTTCGGGTGGCCAATTATGGGTCAGCTCGACCTCCGCCTCGTCGCCGGGCGCGGCCAGATAGATCAGGGTAAAGCGCCCCGCCGGATAATCGCGGCGCCGTCGTTCTTCGAGTCCAAGCAGCGCGAAGAAGCGGAGGCTGGCGTCGCGATCGGTGACCCGCAGCATTGCGTGGAGAAATTGCATCGGTTCAACATAGGGACTGTGGACCGCGTGCAACAGGTTGCAAATCTTTGGTGGGAAATCGTCGCGCCTCTTTCACGACTAACGACTCGTCGCTATAAATGCACGGTTCGTCGACGATCGTGACCGGCGATTGTGCCCGGTGATCGTCAGCTAAAGCGACGAACACGGGATTCCCACGACATGATCAAGCAGCTTCAGGACAACCGCGCGGTCCTTCTTGGCGCGGTCGCCATTTTCGCCTTCGGACTCACCGCCAGCGGTTACGTGCTCGGTGACGGGTTGAGGCGCGCCAAAATGGCTGAACGGTCGGTCACCGTCCGCGGGGTTTCCGAGCGCGACGTCACCGCCGACCTCGCCACCTGGTCGATCGAATTCTCGCACAAGGGCACCGACCTGGCGCCGGTCCAGCAATCCGTCGACGCCCAGGCCACTGCCGTGCGCCGCTTCCTCCAGCAATCGGGCTTCCGCGCCGAGGATGTCACCGACAGCAATATCAACGTCAGCCGTGAACATGATCCGGACAATGCCGCCGCGCCCGACCGGCTGATCGTCCGCCGGACCATCCAGTTGCGCACCGGCGATGTGCTGAAGGCCCGCGGCGCCTTTGCCCACCAGGCTGAATTGCTCCGCGACGGGGTCGAGATGTCGGCCAGCGATGTGGCTTATGTTTTTACCCGGCTCAATGCGCTCAAACCGGACATGATCGGCGAGGCGAACAAGAACGCGCGGGCAAGCGCGGAGCAGTTTGCCGAGGACAGCGGGGCTTCGGTCGGCGGCATCAAGACCGCCAGCCAGGGCTATTTTTCGGTCGGCCCGCGCGATGGCGAGCAATGCGAGGATTGCGGCTCGTCAGGCTCGAACTCGCCGTTCCAGAAGGTGCGCGTGGTGACGACGATCGATTACGACCTCGGCTGAGCAGGCTAGGGCCTTTTGGCCGCCGGCGGCGGTGCCGGGGGCGCGGCAAGCAAGGCGATCGCATCCCGCGCCGCCTTGCCGACCGTGCCCGCGGGATCGGCTGCCGAAGCCCGGGTCCAATAATCCTTGGCCCTGGCGTCGTCGCCATTGAACTGGGCGACATGGCCCGCCTCGAACAAGATCATCGCATCGTCCGGCGCCAGGGTCAGCGCCTTGCCGATCGCCGATTGGGCGACCGCCTTGTCGCCTTCGCGGATCGCAACCGCGGCGGAAAAATACCAGTAGAAGGGATCGTCGCCGGCGCTTTCGGCGGCAAGCGACAATTTGTCGCGCGCGGTCTTGAGATCGCCCAGCGCTTCGGCCGCACGGGCGCGGTCGAGCAGGGCCTCTCCGCGTTGCTCGGCTTCGAGTCCCGGCAGCGCGAGCGCCTTGTCGAGCGCCAGCGAGGCTTTCCCATATTGCGCCACCGCGATCCACATATTGCCCGCCGCAGCCCACATCCGGGCGGTCGCCGGGTCCTTGTCGCTGGAGGCCACAGCGGCCTGCTCGAACGCCTGGGCAGCGGCTGCCGAATCGCCCGCCGCCTGGGCGTGGATGGCGCGGCAGATCTCCGCGTCGGGAGTGATGACCTCGGGGCAGGCGTCGGCCGCGGGGGCGGCTGCGGCCAGTGCGGCGGCGACAAGGATGATCAAGCTTGGCTCTCCAGCAATCCACTGACGGTGCGCAGGATCGCATCGATCTGGCGCGGTTCCGACAGCCGGTGGCCGCCGTCCTTGATCGTCAGCAACTGGACATCGGCTGAACGAAGCCGCGTCATCAGGCGATGGGCGATCTCGATCGGCACATCCTGATCGGCATCGCCGTGGATCAGCCGCACCGGGCAATCGACTGCGATTTCACCTTCGAGCAGGCGCATTTCCTGGCCCGACTGCCAGAAGTCGCGGAAGGTGCGATAGGGCGCCTCGCCGTACGGATTGTCGAGCTCGAGCAGTCCCTCGCGCGCGATCTGGCGCATCTGGCTCTCGCTAAAGCCCCATTGCGTGAAATCCGGCGCCGCAGCGATCCCGACCAGTGCTGCAACCCGCTTGGGAAGCTGGAGCGCGAGATGGAGCGCGATCCAGCCACCCATGGACGAACCGACTAGCACCAGCGGCCCAGTGGTCAGCTTGTCGGCAAGTCTGACGGCCTGACCAAGCCACGCCTTGAGCGTGCCCTCGGCGAACTCGCCGCCGCTGGCGCCCGTGCCCGAATAATCGAAGCGCAACATGGCCAGTCCGCGTGTCGCGGCGAACGCATCGAGCGCGGCCGCCTTGGCGCCGTCCATGTCCGAGGCATAGCCGGGCAGGAACATCAGGGTCGGCGCGGCGCCGCGGCGATG
>JARXKO010000140.1 GCA_030271595.1 Pseudomonadota bacterium
ATCATGCGCGCGCCCGACAAGGGCGTGCTGCTGATCACCCATTACCAGCGCCTGCTCGATTACGTCCGCCCCGACCGCGTCCATGTGCTCCAGGCCGGGCGGATCGTCCGATCGGGCGGCCCCGAACTGGCCCACGAACTCGAGCGCGAAGGGTATGCGGAGGCGGCGATTTGAACGCGCTTCCGACCCGCAAGGACGAGGCGTTTCGCTACGCCGATATCGACGCGTTGGCGTCGGTGTGGAGCGCGCTTGCGTCGCCCGAGACCGTCACCATTGGGGCGCGGCAAAAGCTGCAACAGATCTGGCTTCCGAATGGCGACGAGGTACAGGTTAAGCGCGTCAATTTGACGCTGGAACCCGGTGCCACCGCGCGCATTTTCGCGCTCAACACCGCTTCCGTTTACGGCCGCATCGAGCTCGACGTGACCTTGCGCGAAGGCAGCGACTTTGCCCTTTGCGCGGCCAATATCGGCGGCGGAACATCGACCCTCGAAATCGTCACCACAGTCAACCATGCCGAGCCCGACGCAGTGTCGCGGCAGATGGTTCGAAGCGTGCTCGGCGGTACCGCCACCGGCACCTACCTGGGCAAGGTCGCGGTCGCCCGTGACGCGCAGCACAGCGACAGCGAACAATCGGTCAAGGCCATGCTGCTGACCCGCGGCGCCACCGCCAACGCCAAGCCCGAACTCGAAATCTACGCCGACGACGTCAAATGCGCGCACGGCGCGAGCGTCGGCGAACTGGATGCGATGCAATTATTCTACGCCGCCGCGCGCGGGCTCGATCCAGCAGGTGCGCGCGCACTGCTTCTCGAAGGCTTTGTCGGCGGGCTGTGGGATGAACTCGGCGATGCCAGCGCCATCGCCCGTGCCGCCAGCGCCGCCTTGCGGAGCGTGGCATGAACGCGCGCAACCCCGTCACCCCGGGCTTGATCCGGGGCCTGCCTGTCTTCGTGTCGGCAGAAAAAGGCGGATCCTGGGTCAAGCCCGGGATGACGAACGTCCGCGCCCAATTTCCGGGCGTCGGCGAGTGGCATTATCTCGACAGCGCGGCGACCGCGCAGAAACCGCAGGCGGTGATCGACGCCATCACCAACGCTTATGCGCGCGATTATGCGACGGTCCATCGCGGGGTGTACCAGCGCTCGTCCGACATGACCGCGGCCTATGAAGCGGCGCGCGCGGCCGCCGCCCGGCTGATCGGCGGCAAGCCGGACGAGCTTATCTTCACCCGCGGCGCGACCGAGGCGATCAACCTTGTTGCCTATCAATTGCCAAAGGAGGGCCGCGACCGGGTCCTGCTGTCGGCGCTCGAACATCATTCGAATATCGTCCCCTGGCAGCTGGCGGGCTACGCGATCGATGTCGTCCCGCTGACCGCCGACGGCCACATCGACCTCGATGCAGCCGAAGCGATGGTCAGCGATCGGCACCGAGTCGTCGCCTTGGCCCATGTTTCGAACGTCCTCGGCTCGGTGCTCGACGCCAAGCGCGCGGCGGACATCGCCCATTCGACGGGCGCATTGCTGCTGCTCGACGGTTGCCAGGCGGCGCCGCGCCTGCGCGTCGATGTCGCCGCAATCGGCTGCGATTTCTACGCTTTTTCGGGGCACAAGCTGTACGGCCCGACCGGGATCGGCTGCCTGTGGGGCCGCTCCGAAGTGCTTGGCCAGATGCCGCCGTGGCAGGGCGGCGGGTCGATGATCGACCGGGTCACGTTTCAAGGCTCAACCTATCTTGATCCGCCCGCACGCTTTGAAGCTGGAACGCCGCATATCGCCGGCGCGATCGGGCTCCATGCAGCGATCGAGTGGGTCGAGGGCCTGTCGCTCGGCGCCATCCACGCCCACGAAACCGCGCTGGTCGCCGAATGCCGCGAGGCCTTGTCGGCGATCCCCGGCGTGACGCTTTATGGCCCCGCAGACAGCGCCGGAATCGTCAGTTTCAACGTCGACGGGGTGCATCCCCACGACACCGCCACCATATTGGACGATGCGGGGGTCGCGGTCCGCGCCGGGCACCATTGCGCCCAGCCGCTGATGGACGTCCTCGGCGTCGCCGCGACCGCCCGCGCGAGCTTCGCGGCGCATAGCGATTCATCGGATATCGCGGCGCTGGTGCGCGGAATCGATCAAGTGAAACGGATTTTTTCGAAATGAATGAGGAGCGCAAGATCGAAATCGAGCAGGTCGATGCCGTCGACTCGCCTCCCCGCGCTCGAGTGACTCAAGAGTTCGAGCGCAAGCGCGATTACCTGACCGGCTTCCTCGCCGGCGCGGACAAGGCGTCCGACAGCGGTGCCGGAAGCGACCTCCAGGCCGAGGTCGTGACCGCGCTCAAGTCGATCTACGATCCTGAAATTCCGGTCGATATCTATGAGCTTGGCCTGATCTACGACGTTGCGGTCAGCGAGGACGGTGATGCGCTCGTCACCATGACGCTGACCACCCCCCATTGCCCGGTCGCCGAAAGCCTGCCGCAGGAAGTCGAGCTGCGCGTGCTGTCGGTGCCTGGAATCCGCGATGCCGAGGTCAAACTGGTGTGGGACCCGCCGTGGGACCCAAGCAAGATGAGTGACGAAGCGCGGCTCGAATTGGGAATGCTGTGATGCGTGCGGCAGTCACTCTTTCCCCGTTCGTGTCGAGCGAAGTCGAGACACGTTCACACGCGATATTGTCCCACGACTGCGCTCGGGACGAACGGAGTTTCTTGTGGCTGATTTAAAAACTCGCCTTCGCCCGGCCGCGATCACGCTGACCCCGGCGGCCGAACAGCGCATCGCCGAGCTCATGGTCCGCGCGCCCGAAGGGGCGATCGGGGTCAAATTATCGACCCCGCGCCGCGGCTGTTCGGGCCTCGCTTATTCGGTCGATTACGTGACCGAGGAAGTGAAGTTCGACGAGAAGATCGCGACCCCGGGCGGCATCTTCTACGTCGATGGTGGGTCGGTCCTCTATCTGGTCGGTTCGGTGATGGATTGGACCGAGGACGATTTCGCCGCCGGTTTCACCTTCGCCAACCCCAATGCCAAGGGCGCCTGCGGCTGCGGCGAAAGCTTCACCGTCTGAGCGGCTGCATTTGCCGCTCGACCAAAACCGGCTAGGGCCGCGCCCGACATGCACCCGCGCTTCGCCCACATCCGCGACTGGATTTTCGACCTCGACAATTGCCTGTACCCGGCGTCGACCGGACTGTTCTCGCTGATCGACGAGCGCATGGGCGCCTATATCGAGCGCCTGCTCGACTGCGACCCGGTCGAAGCCAAGCGCGTCCAGAAGAGCCATTTCCGGACCCACGGAACGACCCTTGCCGGGCTGATGAAAAGCCACGAGATCGATCCCGACCACTTCCTCGAAGACGTTCACGACATTCCGCTCGACCGGGTCGGCCGCGACGACCGGCTCGGAGCAGCGCTGGCCAAGCTGCCCGGCCGCCGCTTCGTCTTCACCAATGGCGACGCGCCTTATGCCCGGCGGGTACTCGAGGCGATCGGGGTCGGCGACCAGTTCGACGATCTGCACGACATCCGCGCCAGCGCCTACCGGCCCAAGCCCGACCCGCACGGCTATCAATTGCTGTGCGATCGCTTCGGCATCGATCCGTCGCACGCGCTGCTGGCCGATGACATGATCCAGAATCTTGCGCCGGCCAAGGCGCTTGGAATGACCACCATCTGGGTCGACAACGGCTCCGAGCTCGGCAGCCATAATCACGACGAGGCGCATTACGACGAGCGCATCACCAGCCTTGCCGGGTGGCTCGAACAACTGACAAAGGACAGCGCATGAGCGACCTGCAATCGATCATCGAGGGCGCGTGGGAACAGCGCGACTCGCTCGACCGCGATTGCGCCACGTTGCGCGGTTCGATCGAAGCGGCGCTCGAGTCGCTCGACAATGGCAGCGCGCGCGTTGCGGAGCAGGTCAGCCAAGGCGAATGGCGGGTCAACCAATGGCTCAAGAAGGCGGTGCTGCTGAGCTTTCGGCTATATCCGATGGAGCGGATATCCGGCGGCCCCGGCGGCGCCAGCTGGTGGGACAAGGTGCCGTCCAAATTCGCCGGCTGGAACGATCAGGATTTCGCCGCCGCGGGGTTCCGCGCGGTCCCGGGAGCGATCGTCCGCCGCGGGGCCTTTGTCGCCCCCGGCGCGGTGCTGATGCCGAGCTTCGTCAACATCGGTGCCTATGTCGGCGAAGGGGCGATGATCGATACCTGGGCGACGGTCGGGAGCTGCGCCCAGATCGGCCGCAACGTCCACATCTCCGGCGGCACCGG
>JARXKO010000141.1 GCA_030271595.1 Pseudomonadota bacterium
CTCGAATCGGGCATGGCTTCGTTCGAGCTAAGCTGCGACGGGATCGGCGACCTCAGCTAACGGCCGCGAAACGGAAAACTGGCGAGCCGCTCCCACGGGCCGCCAAGGTAGCGCTGAAGCCCGAGGCCGGAGATCGCCAGCGGTCGCGTGGTAAATCCGGCTTCAAGCGCGGTCAGCAAGTCGCGCGCCTGTTTCTCGGAAACCTTGTTCTGCACCGTGACGTGGGGCCGCCAGCCGCCCGCATCCTGAGCGCTGAGCATGCCAGCGAAAGCCGCGCTCAAATCATCGCGAATCGAATCGAGATCCGCCGACACGATCCGGTACGCGACTCCTCCGCCGAGGTTCATGAGGCCGGTGACCAGCGCTTTGGGCCGGGGCGCCTGGGCGGCTTCGGCCAGACGAGCGCGAAGCTCGCGCTCGGCCGACGGCGGAAGCGCGTGGAACAGGGTCAGATGCGCGGCTAGCTGGTTGCGCTCGGGCGGGAAATGCGCCCGCCGGATGCGATCCAGCCAGGCCTGATCCTCGCCCCCCATCTCGGCGGTAACGATCAGCGCGCCGGCCATCGCCTTGACCGTCGTTCGAGGCTCAGATTTCGACCTGGCTGCCAAGCTCGACGACGCGGTTGGTCGGAAGCTTGAAGAATTCCATCGCGCTTTCCGCGTTGCGCAGCATCCAGGCGAACAATTTCTCGCGCCAGATCGCCATCCCGGGGCGCGAGCTTGCGAGCAAGGTCTGGCGGGCGAGGAAGAAACTGGTGTCCATGGTCCGGCAGGTGGCGCCGCAACCCTTGAGCTGGGCAAGCGCGACCGGAACGTCGATTTCCTCCATGAACCCGTAGCGCAGGATGACCCGGTAGAAGCCTTCGGTATAATCCTGCTCTTCGCTGCGCTTGTCCTCGGTCACATACGGCACGTCCTCGACCCTCACGGTGAGCAGGATCACCCGCTCGTGGAGCACCTTGTTGTGCTTGAGGTTGTGCAGCAACGCGTGCGGCACACCGGTCGCCGAGCTGGTCATGAACACCGCGGTACCGGGCACGCGGGTGGCGCTCGGGGCCGCCGATTTAATGAAGATTTCCATCGGCAGGCTGGCTTCGTTCATGCGGTCGATCATCAGCTTGCGGCCCTTCGCCCAGGTGGTGAGGAAGGTGAAGGCGATGGCGCCGATCAGCAGCGGGAACCAGCCGCCGGCGGGGATCTTGAGCAGGTTGGCCGACAAATAAGTGAAGTCGACGGTGAAGAAGAGCATCAGGAGGAGGCCGACGGCATATTTGTTCCAGTTCCACATATGCCGCAGAACGACCGAGATCAGCACCGTGTCGATCATCATCGCGCCGGTCACCGCAATGCCATAAGCGGCGGCCAGGTTCGACGAGGTGCGGAACGTGACGACGAGGATGATGACCATCGTCAGCAGCGCCCAGTTGATCACCGGAATGTAGATCTGGCCGGCCGCGCTTTCGCTGGTGTGCGTGATCCGGAGACGCGGGATGAAGCCCAGCTGAATCGCTTGCTGAGTGACCGAAAACGCGCCGGAAATCACCGCCTGGCTGGCGATGATCGTGGCCATGGTCGCAAGCAGCACCAGCGGCAGCCGGAACTGGTCGGGGGCGAGATAGAAGAACGGGTCCTTGACCGTCGCCAGGGCCTGCGCCGGTGTGGCAGACAGGATCATCGCCCCCTGCCCCATGTAATTGAGCAGCAGCGCCGGCAGCACGAAGTAGATCCACGAAACCCGGATCGGCTTGCGCCCGAAATGGCCCATGTCGGCATACAGCGCCTCGGCCCCGGTCACCGCGAGGACCACCGAGCCCATGGCGATGAATGCCTTGATCGGATCGGCGGCGAAGAAATAGAAACTGTTGAGCGGGTTCAGCATCGCCAGAATCACCGCCGGATGATCCATGATGTGCATCACCCCAAGGACCGCCAGAACGGCGAAGTAAAACAGCATCACCGGACCGAACATCAATCCGACCTTGGCCGTGCCGCGCGACTGGATCGCGAACAGCCCGACCAGGATGGTGATCGCGGTGGGGATGACGAACGGCGCGAACCACGCTTCGACCGTGGTCAGACCTTCGACCGCCGACAGCACCGAAATCGCCGGCGTGATCATCGAATCGCCGTAGAACAACGCGGTCGCGAACACGCCCATGAGGATGATGCTGTTCGTCCATCGCCGTTTGCCGCCAAGGCTGCGGTTGATCAGCGCGAGCAGCGCCAGGCTGCCGCCTTCGCCCTTGTTGTCGGCGCGCATGACGATGCTGACATATTTCAGCGTGACGATAATCATCATCGACCAGAAGATCAGGCTGAGCACGCCAAAGATGTGGACCTGGTCGGGGCGCAAGGTGTGGTGGCCGGCGAACGTTTCGCGAAAGGCATAGATCGGCGAGGTGCCGATATCGCCATAGACGATGCCGATCGCGGCAATGGCCAGTTTGTACAGCGGGCCGTGGGCGTGGCCCTTGGCGTCATGCGTGATGGCTTCGGACGAGGCGTCCTCGGTGGCAGTTTGGTTCATGCGCTCAAAATTCTGCCTGGACTGCCCGCCGACCCTGATACGTGACCCCGCGCGCCATGTACTCGGCGGCGGGCGGGTTCACCTAGCACCCGCCATGAAGCGCTGCAATCGAAGAGGACAGACGCGAATTGGGCGGCTATAGGCGCGCCATCACAACATCTGTGGAGCGATTGAGCGATGCGCGTCGGTGTGCCGAAAGAAATCAAGAATAACGAATATCGGGTCGGGCTAACCCCGTCGAGCGTGGCCGAACTGGTTGCCTGCGGTCATCAGGTGTTCGTCGAGACCAAGGCTGGAATGGGCGTCGATTTTTCCGACAAGAGCTATGAAAAGGTCGGCGCGACCATCCTCCCCACCGCAGCCGAGGTGTTCGCCCAGTCCGACATGATCGTGAAGGTCAAGGAGCCGCAGCCGGACGAGATCGCGATGCTCGAGCCGCGCCATTTGCTGTTCACCTATTTGCACCTCGCGGCCGACAAGCCGCAGGCCGAAGGGCTGATGAAGTCGGGCGCGACCTGCATTGCTTATGAAACCGTCACCTCGGACAGCGGCGCGCTGCCGTTGCTCAAGCCGATGAGCGAAGTGGCCGGCCGGATGTCGATCCAGTGCGGCGCGCATTATCTTGAAAAGGAACAAGGCGGGCGCGGCGTCCTGCTCGGCGGTGTTCCTGGAGTTGCTCCGGCCAAAGTCGCGATTCTGGGCGGCGGCGTGGCCGGGATCAACGCCGCGCAAATCGCCACCGGTCAGCGCGCCGACGTGACGATATACGACATCAACAACGACCGGCTGGCCGAGCTCGACCTCCACTTCGGCAGCCAGATCAAGACCGCGTTCGCATCGAAGTCGGCCATCGCCCAGGCGATCCAGGAGGCCGAGCTGGTCATTGGCGCGGTGCTCGTACCTGGCGCCGCGGCCCCCAAGCTCGTCACCCGCGAGCAGTTGAAGACGATGAAGCGCGGCAGCGTGCTGGTCGATATCGCGATCGACCAGGGCGGCTGTTTCGAAACCTCGCACCCGACGACCCACGACGACCCCGTCTATGAAATCGACGGGGTGATTCATTATTGCGTCGCCAACATGCCGGGCGCGGTCGCCAGGACGAGCACCTTCGCGCTCAACAATGCGACCCTGCCGTTCGCGCTCAAGCTCGCCAATCTCGGCGCCGACAAGGCGATGGCTCAGGACCCTCATCTCGCCAACGGCCTCAACGTGTCGGGCGGCAAGATCCGCAACCTCCCGGTGGCCGAAGCACTCGACCTGCCGTTCGAACCAGTCGCGCGCTAATTTCCGGGCGGTGGCGCCTGCTGATTGAGCGCTGCGATGCCCTGCTCGATCATCGGCCGCCAGCTTGCGTTTTTGGGCGCGGTCACAAGGATCGATCGCCAGATCGCCGCCGCCGCCTGCGAATCGCCCGATCGCGCCAGCGCCAGCCCGTAGAAGAACGGCCCCGCCGGATTGCCCGGGGCCACCTGGCCCGCACGTTTATAGGCGAATTCCGCCGGCGGCGTGACCATGTGCGCGTGGTCGACCAGCGCATTGCCAAGGCCGACCCACAATTGCGCGTCGCCGGGATAGCGATCGACAGCGTTGGACAGGATGCCGACCGAATCCTCGCTCTTGCCGCTGCGAGCGAGAGCCTCGGACATTACCATCCAGCTTTCAGCCGGCGAGAAGCTGCCGAAGAATTGGTGGCGAGCGGCGGTGAGCGGGAAGATAT
>JARXKO010000142.1:0-2313 GCA_030271595.1 Pseudomonadota bacterium
TACAGGACTCGAACCTGTGACCCCCGCATTACGAATGCGATGCTCTACCAACTGAGCTAAAGCGGCGCGGCCCCGTGTGGAGCGGTTGGCGCCGTAACAGCGCGCCCGGCGGCGGGCAAGGCCGGGCCATTACTGCTCCGGCGGACCCGCTTAACGGTTTGGTAACCGTGTTTCGCCATTTTCGGTGAAATCTGGAGCAAGTGGGGCCCGATTGAATGGACAGCTATCGCGACTTTCCGAGCGACTATGAGCTCGGGCCTGCGTCCGCGGAAACGGATCACTCGGCCGACGTCACCGCCATGATCGGCACCGACGAGCGCCGCATGCACGTCCGCGCCTACAACCATTGGGTGTCGCTGCTCGACGGCCGCGATTTTCCCTCGATCGAGGATCTCGAGCCGAGCGACGTCAGCGACTTTTCCGGCAACAGCGTGCTGCTCGACTTCACCTGCGGACACGATAATCCGGCGATCCCGTACATCGGCGGCGCCATCCGCGACGAATGCGGGCTCGATGACGACACGCGGATGATTTCCGACGTTCCCAGCCGCTCGTTGCTGTCGCGGCTGACCGACCATTATATGCAGATCATCGCCAATCGCGCGCCGGTCGGGTTCGAGGCCGAGTTCGTCAACCAGCGCAACCACAACATCTGCTATCGCGGGATCCTCATGCCCTTTTCGTCCGACGGGGACACGATCGACTTCATTTACGGGGTCATCAACTGGAAGAAGGAGGGGGAAGGCGATGTTGCCGCCTCGAGCGAGGAACTTGGGGCTCCCGAATTCGAACCGCTGTGGGTCGACGACGAGCCCGTTGCGGAGATAGTGCCCGCTCAGAGCGAGCAGCGCGATGGCGCCGGGCTTGCGGATTTGCTGTGCGCCGCGCGCGAGACCGCCGAAGCCGCCAAGGCGGGCGAGGGGCGGACCCGCGCCGCCCTCTACCAGGCCTTGTCGCTGGCCTATGATTTCGCGCTCTCGGCCCGTGGCAAACCCGCGGATTTCGCGGAATTGCTCGCCGACTCGGGGATCAAGGCACAGGCGAGGGCGCCGATGACCCCGGTGGTCAAACTCGTGTTCGGCGTGGATTACGACAAAGCGCGGCTGACCGAATTCGCGGCCGCTTTGTCGTTCGCCGAGCGTCAGTCGGTGAACCCCGGCGGGTTCGAACCGTTCATCTTCGGCCAGCCCGGCGGGCTCAAGGCGCTGGTTGCAGCCGAGCGCCGGGCTCGCCGCCCACTGGACAAGGCGGAGGATCGCGGCGCTGCGGCCCGCGCTACATTGCGCGCCGCGCCGCCGCTGTCGCTCGCCGAGTTTGGCGATTGCGGCGAATTCGCGCTGGTGCTTGCGCGTCGCTCCGCCGACGGCACCTACGCGCCGGTCGCCTTGGTCGACGACGAAGCCCTGATCGACCGCGCCATTCGCAAGGCCGGCGGCTAAAGCCCCAGCGTTGCGGCGGGCACCGCCCGCGGGCGGCGGCCACGCCGGTCGAGGCTTGTCCGGCCAAGGGGGGCGGGTCTATAGGGGCACGCCATCGCCCTAGTCCCGCGGAGCATCAGCATTTCATGACCGTTCACACGCGCCTGGCGCCGCCGTTGGTCGAGTTGATTCGCGAAGCATTGACCCGAAATGCCCTTCCCGGGGAAACCGACAATCTCAGCGAGGCGGCGGAACAGGACGCCGCCGAATTCCTCGCCCAGGTCGGTGCCAGGCGCAGATCGGGCGAGGTCGCGCTGGCCATCCAGTCGCTCGGCGGCGAAGCCGGCCGCCGCCGGATGCGCATCGCGATCGTCAACGACGACATGCCGTTCCTGGTCGATTCGGTCGCCAACGCGATTGCCGGTCACCAGCTGACCATCTTCAGCCTGCTTCACCCGGTGGTCTGCGTCGAGCGCAGCGCCGACGGAGTGCTGACCTCGATCGAGCCGCTTTGCTCCGACAAGAGCCGCCGCGAATCGATGATCTACATCGAACTCGACCGCGCCGATTCCAGGAGCCGCCAGGCCCTTGCCGCCGAATTGCGCTCGGTCCTCGCCGATGTCCGGGTCGCGGTCCGCGACTGGCATCAGTTGCAGCTGAAAATGCGCGAGGACGCGGAGGAGATCGCCGAACCCGAGGCCAGCGCCCTGCTCGACTGGTTCGCCGACGGCGCGATGACCTTGCTCGGCTACCATGTCGAGCGTCCAGGCAAGCCGCCGAGCGAGGGGCTGGGGCTCTTCAGCCGTCCCGGCGACCCGACCGACGACGGCGGCTGCGACGAAGCCATCCGCTATCTCGACAACGGCGGTCAGGTGCCGCTCCTGGCCAAGGCCGG
>JARXKO010000142.1:2413-4243 GCA_030271595.1 Pseudomonadota bacterium
AAGCCATCCGCTATCTCGACAACGGCGGTCAGGTGCCGCTCCTGGCCAAGGCCGGGCTGCGCTCGACGGTCCATCGCCGAGTCCCGCTCGACCTCGTCGTCGTGCCGATCCGTGAGAAGGGCAAGGTCGCGGCGATCGGAGTCCACGCCGGCTTGTGGACCAGTGAGGCGCTCAAGCAGCCGCCCGAGGTAGTGCCGGTCCTGCGCGAGCGGCTCAAGGAGCTCGACAAGCTGTTCGGCTTCGATCCCAAGGGCCATTCGGGCAAGGCGCTGCGCCATGCCGTGGCGTCGTTGCCGCGCGATCTGCTGATCAATCTCAGCCTCGATTCGGTGCGCGATCTGGTGATGATGGCGATGTCGCTGGCGGACCGGCCGCGCCCGGGCCTGGTCCAGGTGCGAAGCATCCTCAAGGGCCATTTGTTCAGCTTCGTGTGGCTGCCCCGTGAAGAGCTGACCTCGACCCGGCGAATGGCCATCGCCAAGTTGCTCGAGGAGACTGTCGGGAGCCCGGTGACCAGCTGGTCGGTCGAGCTTGGCGACGGCGACCTGGCGCTCATCCGCTATTCGCAATTCATCGCCAATGACGCGCCCATGCCCAATGACCGGGCGCTCGACGAAGCCGTGGTCGAAATGGTCCGCGGCTGGGCGCCGGCGGTCGAGGCCGAGCTTATCCGCCAGGCCGGGGCGTCGCGCGCCACCCGCCTGGCGCTGACCTATATCGGCACCTTCCCCGACGAATATCGCGCCCGCACCTCACCCGCGGAAAGCGCGCTCGACATCCTGCGTTTGTGCGCGCTGGCCAATGATTCCGACCGCGACGTCCGCATTTCCCCGCTTGGCGGCGCCGACAATCGCGAGCTTCGGCTCAAGACCTATCGCCGCGGCGGGCTGATGGCCCTGAGCGAGGTCGTTCCGGTGCTTGAGAATTTCGGCCTCCGGGTGCTCGAGGAAATGCCGACCATGCTCAGCGGCGGCCTGGGCTACATTCACGACTTCACCGTCGAAGTCGCGGATTCGGATAATGTCGAGCCGATCCTGACCAGGGTCGGCGAAATCGAGCGTGCCATCGCCCATGTGCTGTGCGGCCAGGCCGAGAATGACGAGTTCAATCAGCTCGTTCTCTACGCCGGGCTTGAAACCCAGGCGGTGGTGTGGCTGCGCGCCTGGTTCCGCTACTTGCGCCAGACCGGGAGCAGCTTCGGCCTCATCACCGTGGTCGACGCCTTGCGCCGCGCGGCGGGCGCGACGCGCGCACTGGTCGAGCTGTTCGCCGCCGCCCATGATCCGGCGAAAGCGGGCAGGAACGGGATCGCCAGAATCCGTGACACCCTCAACGATTCTCTGGCCAAGATCCGGTCGATCGACGACGACCGCATCCTGCGCCGCCTGTTCGCGCTGGTCGAGGCGATCGTCCGCACCAATGCTTTTGCCCCGGCGTCCGCCGAAGCGCTCGCGTTCAAGATCAATTCGGCGCTTGTTCCTGGTCTTCCGGCGCCGGTGCCGTGGCGCGAAATCTGGGTCTATTCTCCGCGCGTCGAAGGTATTCACTTGCGCGGCGGGCCGGTCGCTCGCGGGGGCATTCGCTGGTCGGACCGGCGTGACGATTTCCGCACCGAAATTCTCGGCTTGATGAAAGCCCAGTTGGTCAAGAACGCGGTCATCGTGCCGACCGGCGCCAAGGGCGGTTTTTACCCCAAGCAATTGCCCGATTCAGTCACCGATCGCGATTCCTGGCTGGCCGAAGGGACCGAGAGTTACCGGATCCTGATCCGCGCGTTGCTGTCGATCACCGACAACCTCGTCGACGACAAGATCGTCCACCCCGATAGCG
>JARXKO010000143.1 GCA_030271595.1 Pseudomonadota bacterium
CCATGAAAAACGGAATCGTCGGCGGCAGCGAAATCCACGTGGGCTGCGGTTGTAAACGGCCTTCACCGGCCCGGCCGAGAATTGCCGAGAGCTCCGACAAGCGCCGTTGGATGCAATTCTCTGCCGCAAGTCGGGCCTGGATGAAACTCACGTCCATCGCCGCTTCGGCGCGAACATTCTCGCGGGCCTGCTCGGCCACCTGGCGGTCGTGGACGCCTTTAACGAGCTGCTCCGCCCCGAGCGCGATCAGCACGCCGACGACGATGATCCCCACCTCGCCGACGAACTCGCGCCAGCCGTGCAGCGGTTTGGGAAGGTGGAAATGCATGCGGTACTGGCCCCCGCGCAGCAGATTAGCCACTGCGCCGCGACTGGCAAGAAGGCACTCCTGCCGAGTAGCCCGCGCGCGGCGCCGCTATCTTGCCCCGAACCCGCTGAGCACCGTCTTGACCGTCCGGAACAGGATCAGGATGTCGAGCCACGGCGAGAAATATTTGATGTAGTAGAAGTCGTACTGGAGCTTGCGGTGGACTTCGTCGACGCCGGTGACATGGCCCTGGTTGACTTGCGCCCAGCCCGAAATCCCCGGCTTCACCACATGGCGGTAGCGATAGAAGGGGATTTCGCTGGTGTACCAGCGCGACAGCACCTCGGCTTCGGGGCGCGGGCCGATCCAGCTCATCTGCCACCTCAGGATGTTGAAGATCTGCGGCAGCTCGTCGAGCCGCAGCTGGCGCAGTACCCGGCCGACCCTGGTGATGCGCTCGTCGCCGTCGCTGGTGATCGCCGCCGCGCGTTCGTCGTCGAGCTCGGCGATGTCCATCGTCCGGAACTTGTAGACGACGATGTTGCTGCCGGCGTGGCCGACGCGCTTCTGCCGGAACAGGATGCCGCCCTTGCCTTCGATCCGGATGGCGACCGCGACGACCAGCATCAGCGGCAGCGCGAGCGGCAGGATGGCTAGCGCGAACAGGAAATCGAGCAACGCCTTCAAATAGAAATAGCCGCGCGCCGGGAGCAGCGAGCCGAAGCTGTTTTCCGACAAATGTTCGAGTTCGACCCGGCCGGTGAGCGATTCGGACAATTGCTTGACCTGATAGACGATCCGTCCGGCCAACGCCGCGTCGGCCAGGAACGCTTCCCACTGGTCGGGCAGATCGGCGGAAAAGTCGGCGACGATCGCGCTTGCCCGGCGGGTGCTGGCAAGGGCCGGCCGTTTCATCCACGCCCAGTCGACCGACTCGATCATCCGCAAATGATCGACCGCGCCGAACGGCACCACCGCGAAGTGGCGGCGGACATTGCGCTCGGCATAGACGTACAGGACGTAGAGCCAGGCGATGTGGAGGATGAAGCCGCTGAGCAAGGCCAGCCGGTCATATGGGAAGCGGGTGAGGACGAACCACAGGATGATCAGGCCATGCCCGGTCAGCGCCGACGGCAGGATCACCGCGCTGCGCCGGATGCCGGGATAGATTTCGATCGACAGCCGCATCCAGAAGGCGATGGCGATGGCCAGCGAATTGCCGATGAGGCCGTTGATGCTGGCATCCTCGAGCAGGTCGCCGGGCAGGATGATGCGCAGTACCCACGGCACCAATGCGCCAAAGACTAGCGACCCCGCCAACTGAAAGCGCCGCCGCGTGAGCAGCGAGCCGCCTTTGTCTTGCAGCATCGTCAGCTGAGCTTGCCGCGGCCGATTCCGCGGTACGAAAGGCCGGCTCGTTCGGCCTCGGCACGGTCGTACACATTACGCAAGTCGACCAGGGCCGTGCCGTTCATCGCCGTCGCCAGGCGGGCCAGGTCGAGCGCCCGGAATTCGTCCCATTCGGTAACGATGACCAAGGCATCGGCGTCCTTCGCAGCAGCGTAGGCATCGACCGCAAACTCGACTCCGGAGAGGATTTTTCCGGCCTGCTCGGCGGCCACGGGGTCATAAGCGGCGACCCTCGCCCCGCCCTTCTGAAGCCCCTCGATCAGCGGGATCGACGGGGCGTCGCGCATGTCGTCGGTATTGGGTTTGAAGGCGAGTCCGAGGACCGCGATCTTCTTGCCCTCGAGCTTGCCACCGAGCGCGTCGGCGACCCGCGCCGCCATCGCCGCTTTGCGGTCGTCATTGACCGCCACGGTGGTGCGGACGATGCGCTGGTCGACGCCCGCCGCATCGGCCGTCTGGAGCAGTGCCAGCGTGTCCTTGGGGAAGCAGCTGCCGCCATAGCCGGGGCCGGCGTGGAGGAATTTGGGGCCGATGCGATTGTCGAGGCCGATGCCGCGGGCGACGTCCTGGACGTCGGCGTCGACCGCCTCGCACAGGGTCGCGATTTCGTTGATGAAGCTGATCTTGACCGCGAGGAAGGCATTGGCGGCATATTTGGTCAGCTCGGCGGTGCGCCGGCCGGTCATCAGGATCGGCGCCCGGTTGAGGAACAAGGGCCGGTAGATTTCCTTGAGCACGTCGCGGGCATGCTCATCGGCGGCGCCGACGACGATTCGGTCGGGGTGCTTGAAATCGGCGATGGCCGCGCCTTCGCGGAGGAATTCGGGGTTGGAGGCGACCGCGACTCCGGTCACTCCTTCTTCCTTGAGGATCGCCTCGATGCGGTCGCCGGTGCCGACCGGAACGGTCGATTTGGTGACCACGACTGTGCCCGGCGCTATGTGCCGGGCGAGTTCACGCACGGCATCGAACACGAACGTCAAATCGGCATGGCCGTCACCGCGGCGAGCCGGCGTACCGACCGCGATGAACACCGCCTCGGCGCCTTTGACCCCGGCCTCGAGATCGGTCGTGAATTGCAGCCGGCCGTGCTCCACATTGGCTTTGACCAGGGCTTCAAGCCCCGGCTCCCAGATCGGCATCTTCCCGGCATGGAGGCCGTCGATCTTGGCCTTGTCCTTGTCGATGCAGACGACGTCATGGCCGAAATCGGCGAAACAGGCGCCGGAAACGAGGCCGACATAGCCAGTACCGATCATCGCAATATGCATGTGAACTCCTGGACGGCAGGCGCGGGTCTTAGCCGCCGCGACCGCCGAAGAACAAGAAGCGACTGGCCGGCCTCGCCTTTTGCGCCGGTTTGCACTACAGGCCCGCTCCTTCCGATGACCGTCACCACCCTCCCGAAGCCCCCGCGCGTGGGCCTGGTCTCGCTCGGCTGTCCCAAGGCTTTGGTCGACAGCGAGCGGATCATGACCAAGCTGCGCGCCGACGGCTATGACATGTCGCCCGATTATGCCGGTGCCGACGTGGTGCTGGTCAATACCTGCGGCTTCCTCGATTCGGCCAAGGAGGAAAGCCTCGATGCGATTGGCGAGGCCATCGCCGAGAATGGCCGGGTGGTCGTCACCGGCTGCATGGGCAAGGAAGCGGATGTGATCCGGGCGCGCTTCCCGTCAGTTCTCGCGATCACCGGGCCGCAGCAATATGAGGAGGTCGTCGCGGCGGTCCACGAAGCGGCGCCGCCGGTCCCCAATGCCTATCTCGACCTGGTTCCGGAAGCGGGCCTCAAGCTGACTCCGCGCCACTACAGCTATGTGAAGATTTCCGAGGGCTGCAACCACCGCTGCGCTTTCTGCATCATCCCGTCGATCCGCGGCGACCTCGTCAGCCGCCGCCCCGACGCGATCCTGCGCGAAGCCGAGAAACTGGTCGCCGCCGGGACCAAGGAACTGCTGGTGATCAGCCAGGACACCTCGGCCTATGGCGTCGATATCCGCAACGACGTGCGCCAGTGGCACGGGCGCGACATTCGCCCGCACATGACCGATCTGGCGCGCGAGCTGGGGATGCTCAAGACCCCGGATGGCCAGACGCCCTGGGTGCGGCTGCACTACGTCTATCCCTATCCCCACGTCGACCAGGTCATTCCGCTGATGGCCGACGGACTAGTGCTCCCCTATCTCGACATCCCGTTCCAGCACGCCAGTCCGAAAATCCTGCGCGCGATGCGCCGGCCGGCCAATGACGCCAAGGTGCTCGAGCGGATCCGCGGCTGGCGAGCGGTCGCGCCCGACATCACCATTCGCTCGACCTTCGTCGTCGGCTTCCCCGGCGAGACCGAGGAGGATTTCCTCTATCTGCTCGAATGGCTCGAGGAAGCGCAATTGGACCGTGTCGGCGCCTTCCGCTTCGAACCGGTCGAGGGCGCGGCAGCCAATGCTTTGCCCGATCCGGTGCCGGAGGAGGTCAAGGAAGAGCGCTACGCCCGGGTGATGGAACTGACCGCGCGGATTTCGGCAGC
>JARXKO010000144.1:0-1964 GCA_030271595.1 Pseudomonadota bacterium
GTTCGGGGGTGGGATCATGATCGGGCCGATCCTCGGACCAGTGCTCGGCGGGTGGTTGACCGACAGTTACAATTGGCGCTGGGTGTTCCTGGTCAATCTACCGGTCGGCGTCGTGTGCACGATGATGCTGCTGCGTTTTCTGCCGACGACCCAGATCCACCGCCGCAAGTTTGACGCTTTTGGTTTCGTCCTCCTCGCGCTTGCGATCGGCGGGCTGCAGATGTTTCTCGACCGCGGCGAGCAGAAGGACTGGCTGCAAAGCTGGGAGATCATCATCGAGGCGGGGATCGCGATCAGCGCCTTCTGGATGTTCGTCGTCCACACCCTGACTGCCCGCAATCCGCTGTTCGAACGCCGCATGTTCGCCGACCGGAATTTCGCCACCGGCCTGCTGTTCATGGCGGTGACCGGGGTGCTGCTGCTCGCCGGGCTCGCTCTGCTCCCGCCGCTGCTCCAGAATCTCTATGGGTATTCGGTGCTGCAGTCGGGTTTCCTGACCGCGCCGCGCGGGGTCGGGACGTTGATTTCGATGCTCCTCGCCGGCCGCTTGAGCAACAAGGTCGATGCGCGGCTGCTGGTCGGGCTGGGCGTGGTCCTGATGGGCACGTCATTGTGGATGATGACCGGCTTCGCGCTCGAGCAGCCTGCGGGACCGGTTATCTGGAGCGGAGTGGTGCAGGGTCTTGGACTCGGAATGATCTTCGTGCCGCTGCAGAGCCTGGCATTCGAGACTCTCGAGCCGCGCCTCAGGACGACCGCGGCGAGCCTGCTCAACCTGTCGCGCAACGTCGGCGGCTCGGTCGGCATTTCGATCGTCAGCGCGCAACTGGTGCGCATGACGCAGGTCGCGCATGCCGATCTCGCGGCGACCGTTACCGCCGATGTCCCGAGCGCCGCATCGTCGCTGCTCCAGAGCATTGGCGTTCCAGGCAGCGCGGCGCTGGCGCTGATCAACGCCGAAATCACGCGGCAGGCGGTGTTCATCGCCTATCTCGACGATTTCAAGTTGATGATGATCATCACCTTGTCGGTGTTGCCGCTGCTCCTGCTGATGCGGCGCGGCAGGAAGCCGGTGAACGATCCGCAGCATATGGCGTTGGAATAATCTTGGGAGATAATGGCATGCACAAGATCGGCACTCGGCGGCTCGGCCGCGACGGACCTGAAGTCTCGGCGATCGGCCTTGGCTGCATGGGGATGAGCGAATTCTACGGCGCCGGCGACGACCGGGAGTCGATCGCGACCATTCACCACGCGCTCGACCGCGGCGTGACCTTTCTCGACACCGCCGACATGTACGGGCCGTTCAAGAATGAGGAGCTGGTCGGCAAGGCCATCGCCGATCGCCGCGACGGCGTGTTCCTGGCGACCAAGTTCGGCAATGTCCGCGGCGACAAAGGCGAGTTTCTCGGCGTGAAAGGCGACGCCGCTTATGTCCGCTCGGCGTGCGAGGCGAGCCTCACGCGGCTCGGGGTCGAGACGATCGATCTTTACTACCAGCACCGTGTCGACCCCAAGACTCCGATCGAGGAAACGGTGGGGGAAATGGCGAGGCTCAAGGACGAAGGAAAAATCCGCTTCCTCGGCCTCAGCGAAGCCGCCCCGGAAACCATCCGCCGCGCTCACGCCGTCCACCCGATTACCGCGGTCCAGACCGAGCTGTCGCTATGGAGCCGCGACGCCGAGGAGCATGTCCTGCCGACGGTGCGCGAGCTGGGCATCGGCTATGTCGCCTATTCGCCGCTCGGGCGCGGGTTCCTGACCGGCCAGATCACCAAGCCCGAGGATTTCCCCGACGACGATTACCGCCGCTTCCACCCGCGCTTCACCGGCGAGAATTTTGCCAGGAACATGGCGCTGGTGCGCGAAGTCGAAGCGCTGGCGAAGGACAAGGGCGTGACCACCGCGCAACTCGCGCTCGCCTGGGTGCTGGCGCAGGGCGACGACATCGTGCCGATCCCCGG
>JARXKO010000144.1:2064-4225 GCA_030271595.1 Pseudomonadota bacterium
GCTAGGCCTTACGCCTCCGCTACGCGGCTCTTGCTGATTAGCGCCTCGAGCGGCACATCCAGCGTGTAGACGAATCCACCCGGTTGGTAATCGAGCTCGACGTTGCCCTTCAGCTGTTGACCCAGCGATGTCATCATCCGCGTCCCGAAGCTCTTGCGCGTCGGCTCGCTCACGGCTGGGCCACCGGACTCGGCCCATTCAAAGCGCAGTCGTTCCCCATCAACCCGCCAGGAAAGGCGGACCCGACCCGCGGGAAGCGACAGGGCTCCGAACTTGGTGGTGTTGGTGCACAGCTCGTTGAGGGTCATCGCGAATGCGATCACCGAACTCGACGTAATCCGAATATCCTCGCCGGAAATGTTGAAGCGTCCGCCGCCTTGGTCGAACGGCTCGACCGCGTTGCGCACGGTGCTGTCGATCGTCGCATTGTCCCAACTCACCCGAGTCAGGAGATCGTGAGCGCGCGCCAACGCCGCGAACCGACCATCGATCGCGGAGCTGGCGTGGGCCATGCTGGTTGCGGTGCGCAGGCTTTGATTGGTGATCGCGCCGACCGTGGCGAGCATGTTTTTGATCCGGTGGTGCAATTCCGCGTGGATCAGATGCTGCAACTTGTCGGCAGCATCGCGTTCTTCAGCGTCGATACCCGATTGAACGAGCAGTGCCTTGGCGTCGATTCCGGCCTGCTCGAGCGCCAATTTAAGGCTGTCGTTCTCGGTCGTGAGGGCATCTTTCAAGGGCTGATTCTCGTCGATGATCAGCTGCTGCTTTTCCGTATCGAGCACCGTTTTCAGGAGCAGGGCCTTGGCTTCGATTCCCGCCTGGTGGAGTTGGTGGCGGAGTTCCTTGTTTTCCTGGGTCAGCGAATCGTCCCCCACAATAAGGGACGGCAGCATTTTCAGTGCGCCGTTGCCGACCATCTTCTGGAGTTCCAAAACCATCTGCTGGATTTCGAGCGGTTTGGAGAAGAATTTACTGTCATTCGGCTTGTCGGCATCGGTGACCGTGATCTGGCCCGAAACCAAGATGATCTTGATGTGCGGCCAGCGGATGTGCGCGGCATGGGCAAGTTTCAGCCCGTCCATGCTTCCCGGCAGTTGAATATCACTGAACAACAAAGATATGTCATCGCGCGATTCAAGAATTTGCATGGCCTGGTCGGCGCTTACCGCCTCGATTGCCACGAACCCTGCGTCCTCGACGATGTCGACCGCGCGCATTCGCAGCACCATTTCGTCTTCGACAACCAGGACGATCGGGGTCGAGCCAGAAAGCGTCATCACCAATTCCTTTGGGGAGCCCCTTCTTTCTATGGAAAGCAAGAGGCCGACGAACTATCGTGCGAGAGCCCGCATTCACTGTCAAGCCATGCTCACCACCAAAACATCTGCAACCGTTCGGCCTACCCGCCCGGAAAACGACGCGATCCTCCCACCCGGCGCCGCAGCCGGCGACCGCTATCACACGCAGGGGATGGCGAGCGTCAACCGCTAGGGACGCTCGTCGATCAGGCTCATGCAGGTGACTCCGGATTCGGCTTTCTGAAGTTCGGAAACGTCGACTTCGACGACGGTCAGTCCGCGTGCTCGAAGCGCGGCCGCGGTGCGCGGATTGCCGGCGGGGAGAACCACGGTCCGACCGGCCATGACGCAATTGGCGGCGGCGCCTTCGGCGGGGTCGGCGGCGAGCGCCGCGACGTCGGCGAACTGCGCCGGGTCGACCGCTTGCGGATTGACCAGCAGCAGGCCGGGTGCAGCGAGGGTGGCTCCGGTCTTGAGGTGAAGGCAATCGCGCAAGGCCGCGCCGCGGACGTCGAACCCGAGCGGGCCGGCGATGGCGGCGAGGGCGTCGATCCCATCCTGGTCGGTGCGCGTCGACAGGCCGACGTAAAGCCGCTTCCCGATCCGCAGCACGTCGCCGCCATCGAGGAAGCCGTGCTCGATCTGGTGGAGCGTGAAGTGGGCGGCAAGGCCGGCGGCGGTGGAGTCGACTTCGCCGGCGCGTGAGGCAGCGCCCGGCCGGGTGAGGATCGCGTGACCATCGAGCAGCAGCGCGGTGTCCTCGACGAACACGGCGTCGGGGTCGCCGGGAAGCTCGGGCAGGCGGATGACTTCGAACCCGGCGTCGCGCAGCGCCTGTTCGTAGGCGGCGTGTTGCCCGG
>JARXKO010000145.1 GCA_030271595.1 Pseudomonadota bacterium
AAGGCGATGCCCGGCTGACGCTCGACAATTATGAAATGACCCAGGTCCAGGCCCGTCTCGCGCGCTCGCCGCTGTCGCGCGAGCCGGGCCTGGACCTGGGTCATTTCATAATTGTCGAGCGTCAGCCGGGCATCGCCTTCGACCCGCTGGACCAACGCCCGGGCACCGCCAAGCGGGCCACTCCACAGCATCGCCCCGGCAAGCGCCAGCGCGATCCCGCCGCCGAGCCACGCCAGGCGCCGCGCACCGGCGAATTCGCGGCGGAAAACGATCGTCGAGATGACCGCGCCAATCACTGCGCCGGCCGCGATGCTTGGCCAGTAAAAAGCGAACAGCGGGTTCATTGCCCGCTCCGCTCAAGCTCGCGCCAGCCGATGTCGGTGCGGTGGAAGCCATCGGCGAAGCCGATTTTCGCGACCGCCGCATAAGCCGCGTCGCGAGCCTCGCGCAGGGTCTCGCCGGCGGCAGTCACGGCGAGCACGCGACCGCCGCTCGCGACCAATTTGCCGCCCTCTTCGCGCGTCCCGGCGTGGAAGACGATCGCGCCGTCGGCTTCGGCGTCGTCGAGTTGACCGATCGCGCCGCCTGTCTTTGGCGTTCCGGGATAGCCTTGGGCGGCGATGATCACGGTCATGGTCGACGCCTCCTCCAGTTCGATCGCACCGACTTCCTCAATTCGTCCGGCCGCAACCAGCGCCAGCATCTCGGCGAAATCACCGGTGATTCGCGGCATGATCGCTTCGCATTCGGGATCGCCGAAGCGGGCATTATATTCGATCAGCTTGGGGCCGTCCTTGGTCAGCATCAGTCCGGCATATAATACGCCGTTGAACGGCGTCCCGGCCGCCGCCATGGCGCGCGCGGTGGGGCGGACGATTTCCGCCATGGCCCGCTCCTCAAGCTCGGCGGTCAGCACGGGGGCGGGCGAATACGCGCCCATGCCGCCGGTGTTGGGGCCGCTATCGCCTTCGCCGACACGCTTGTGATCCTGGGCCGAGGCCAGGGCCAGCGTGTGTTCGCCGTCGCACAAGGCGAACAGGCTCGCTTCCTCGCCCTCAAGAAACTCTTCGATCACAAGCGGCGAATCGCCCGCGGCTTCGATCGCCGCTGCGGCCTCGGCGCGGGTCATGGCGATGGTCACACCCTTGCCCGCGGCCAGTCCGTCGGCCTTGATCACGACCGGCAGCGCAAAGCGGTCGAGCGCGGCCAGCGCGTCCTTGGCGGCTGCGGTGCGGACATAAGCCGCGGTCGGGATGCCGTGCCTGGCGCAGAGATCCTTGGTGAAGCCCTTCGACCCTTCGATCTGGGCCGCGGCGGCGCTCGGTCCGAACACCGCAATCCCCGCGCCCCGCAATGCGTCCGCGACTCCGGCGGTAAGCGGGGCTTCGGGACCGATCACGACCAACTCGACTTGCTCCTTGATGGCCAGTGAGACCACTGCCGCTGCATCGCACGGCTCAACCTCGACACATTCGGCCCAGCGCGCGATCCCGGGATTGCCGGGGGCCGCGACCAGTCGACCGCAGGACGGCGATTGGCTAAGGCGCCAGGCAAGCGCATCCTCGCGTCCGCCCGACCCAAGAAGCAAGATATCCATGAACCTCCCCGACGATCCCGATGAACCGCGATCCGGCCTGTTAGCGAAGGTCGAGCAAGGCGACAATTCGCCGCCGCTCAGCGTCAGCGAACTCGCCGGAGCGCTCAAGCGGACGATCGAGAACGCCTTTGGTCAGGTGCGCGTGCGCGGCGAGATTTCGGGCTTCAAGCGCCACGGCTCGGGCCATTGCTATTTCACGCTCAAGGATGAGGACGCGTGCATCGACGCGGTCATCTGGCGCGGCAGCGCGGGCGCGCTTGCCTTCGCCCCCGAGGACGGGGCCGAGGTCATCGCCACCGGCAAGCTCACGACCTACGCCGGGCGCTCCAAATATCAGATCGTCATCGAGCGGATGGAACTGGCCGGGGAGGGGGCGTTGCTCGCCCTGCTCGACAAACGCCGCAAGGCGCTCGCCGCCGAGGGGCTGTTCGACGCCGAGCGCAAGCGAGCGCTGCCATTCCTGCCACGGGTGATCGGGGTGGTCACCTCGCCAACCGGCGCGGTCATCCGCGACATCCTCCACCGGCTCGAGGACCGCTGCCCGGCCCACGTCATCATCTGGCCGGTGCCGGTCCAGGGCGAGGGCGCGGCGGCCAAGGTCGCAGCGGCGATTCGCGGTTTCGCATCATTCGAACCGCGCCCCGATCTGCTGATCGTCGCGCGCGGCGGCGGCTCGATCGAGGATCTGTGGGCCTTCAATGAAGAGGAAGTCGTGCGCGCCGCCGCCGAATCGCCGATCCCGCTCATATCCGCGGTCGGCCACGAGACCGACACCACGTTGATCGACCTCGCCGCCGACCGTCGGGCGCCAACCCCGACCGCCGCCGCCGAAATGGCGGTGCCGGTGCGGGCCGAACTGATCGCCATGCTCGGCGATCTTGCGCACCGCTCGAGCCACTGCCTCGCCCGCCGAGCCGCGCAGTACCGCGAGCGTTACGAACTGGTGACCTGCCGCTGGCCCGAGCCCGCAGCCTTGTTCGCGCCGGCCGCCCAGCGCGCCGACGAGCTCGGCGATCGCCTGCCGCGCGCGCTCGCCGGCCGTGCCGGTTCGGCCCGGGCCGAGCTCAACGCTGTCGCGCCGAGGCTTCGCATCGAGGCCTTATATGACCGCGTACGTGCGCTGCGCGAAAAGCTCGAATCCGAATGGCGCCTTGCTCAGATGTCGCACCCCGACCGGCCGCTCAAGCGCGGCTTCGTGCGCGTGACCGACCGCTCCGGGCGGACGGTGGCGAGGGTCGCCGACGCCAAGGCGGCTGGGGCGCTGACCCTGCATTTCGGCGATGGCGCTGCCGATGCGACGATCGACAGTGCTGCCGCTGTCGCCAGGCCCGCCCGGGTTGAGCGCAAACCGCCGGGGCCATACATTAAGCCTCAGCCGGGGCTGTTCGACGCCCCCGAGGAGTGAGCAGATGTTGATGCAGGGCCGCGGCCGCGAGGCGCGAATCCATTATCTCGACGGGACCTTCCGCCTGCTCGCGCACGGCGATTATGTCACCTGCGCGATAACCGGCGCCGCGATCCCGCTTGAGGAACTCCATTATTGGAGCGTCGAACGGCAGGAAGCTTATGCCGATGCCCAGGCCAGCCTCAACGCCGAACTCAAGGCTGGCGGCGCCTGATCGTGCGCGGCCTTCGGCTCTAGCCGATTCGCTTCGCCTTGAATCCAGGTTGCTTGCCCAGTTCGAGGTAGAAACTGCCCATCAGCCCGCGCTTGATGATGACCTTGTCGCCGCGCCTCGGGGGTAGCCCGAGCATCGCATCGTCGACCTGGCTCCAGACCGAACCATCGGCCAGTTTCACGACCCAGCCGCCGTCGCCGTTCTGGCCAACGCCAGCCACGGTGCTCTCGATCTGCTTGATGTCATCCGAGGCGGACCCGAACAGGCCGCCGAAATTGGGCACCGAGAATCCGAACAGGCTGCGCTTGGCGACATTGGCCCTGGCCTTGTCGATGACCACCAATTCCCTGGTCGCGATCGCCTGACCGATCACACCCGCCTGACGATCGTAACAGGCCAGCCGCTGGGCCGAATCGCCGATCGCGCGACAGTCGAGCAATTGCTGGACGGCGACCGGCGTCCCGGTGTTCGGTGCCGGCCGCGCCGCCGCTGAACTCGCGGCCAAGCCGAAGATCAGCACCGCCGCGGCCGTTGTATTTCTGTAGGTCATGATCCTGCTCCCTCGTCCCCACTATTCCGCATGCGGGCGACGGATGGAAGACCCCCGCATCGCTGTTGCAAATTTGATACAGGGGAAAGACAACTTCTTGGGGTGGTGGCGCAAAGCGTTGCCAGTTCTTCCACGCATCACCTATCACGAGGTGCAGTTCGGCAAATTTGAATTTGTCGATCCACGGCAGCTGTGTCGCGGCACAGCTAGTGAAGGGGAAGATTTTTATGATGCTCGATTTCCGTCAGCGCCTGCTCGCGACCACGCTTCTGGTTGGTGCAAGCTTGATTTCCACGCCTGCTTTCGCGCAGGCTTCCGGTCCCGGGACCGCTACTCCGCCGGAATGCCCGCCGGGCACCGTTCCTGGTGACGCGGGTGCTTGCAACCCGGCCGACA
>JARXKO010000146.1 GCA_030271595.1 Pseudomonadota bacterium
ACATCTATGTCGATGCCGCGCTTAGCCCCGCCGACCGGGCGCGGGCGCTCAGCGCGGCGGCGGCGGCCTATCGCGCGCATCCGCAGGTTGCCGCGGCATTCACCCGGGATGAGCTGGCCAAGACCGCCATTGCAACGGTCTCGCCGGACAAATGGAGCCTGATCGAGCGGGCGCGCGCCTCGTTCGACCCCAATCGATCGGGCGCCCTGGTGGTCATCCTCAAGCAAAGCGTGACTCCGATCGGCCATGCCACCGGCGCGGTCGCGACCCACGGCAGCCCGTGGGATTACGACCGGCGGGTGCCGATCCTGTTCTGGCGCCGGCTGACCCTGCCCCAGGCGGTCGAACGGCCAGTGGAAACGATCGATATCATGCCGACCCTGGCAGCCCTCCTGGGCGTCCCGCTGACTCCTGGGCAGGTCGATGGAAAATGCCTGCCGGAAGTGTCGACTGTTGCCTGTCCGACACGCTAAGCGTTTCTAAAAGCGGACTTTTCTTTCACTAATTGTTCAGGCACAAGACGCCATCCCAATCGTTTGGGGGGGGGCGTGCGCCCACCGTGGAGGGAAGTTCATGGCGATTCGAAACTCGGCGCGTACATCGGGCCTGGCGCTGGCACTCGGGTTGAGTGTCACGCTCGCCGGCTGCGTCCAGAGCCGGCAATATGCCGACCTGCAGTTCACGCCCCCGGCCGGCGACTATAAATTGCTGGTCCTTCGTCCGGACGTCACCGTGGGGTCGTTGACCACCGGCGGAATGGTCGAGCCGCGCGCCGACTGGACCGACCAGGCGCGAAGCGCGATCGTCGCCGCCTTGCGGGCGCAGCAACTGGCGCGGGGGGGCCAAGTGACGATCGTCGAACACCGCAACGAAGTCGCCGGGGTCAGCGCCAGCGAGCTGGCCGACATGGAACGACTGAACGCGGTCGTCGACGAATCGATCGTCATCCACAAATATCTCGGCGATTACCTGCCGACCAAGGTCGGCAAGGGGCTCGACTGGACGGTCGGCGAGACCGCCGTCAGCCTGGGCCGCAAATCGGGCTATGATTACGCCTTGTTCCTCCATGCCGAGGACCAGGTCGCGTCGACCGGTAGGATCGCGCTGGCGGTGCTCGGACTGGCGGGTTGCGCGGTCGGCTTTTGCGCCCCGAACGTCGGCGGCGCGACGCAGCTCGATTATGCCTCGCTGGTCGATCTGAAGACCGGCGAGGTGATCTGGTTCAATGTCGTCCGCGCCGGCAGCGAGGTGCCGGGAATCAAGTTCGGCGACCTGCGCACCCCGGCGGGCGCGGCGCAGATGGTCGATCGGCTGCTCAATCGGATGAAGCCCGGCGCCGCGGTCGCCCGCCAGGCGCGGGAGCAGCGCTGATGTGCTGGCGCTGCACCCAATTCAGCCGCCGATCGCTGCTCGCCGGGGGCGGGATCGCCGCAGCCTCGCTCGCGACCGGGTCCGCCCAGGCGCGGATCAGGCCGGCCGACATGGTCCCGCTGATCGGCCCTGGCTACAAGCCCGTCGACAAGGACGAGATCGGCCTGTGGCAGCAAATGGAACGGGTGGAGGAAGAGGTCGCGGGCTCCAATCTGCTGATCGACGACCCGGCGCTCAACGCCTATCTCAAGAATATCATCGGGACGGTCGGGGGGCCGGCGGCCCAGGATTTCCGAATCTATCTCGCCCATATTCCTGAATTCAACGCGGTGATGTTCCCGACCGGCTTCGCGGTGATCTTCTCCGGGCTCCTCCTGCGGATGCGCAATGAAGCGCAGCTGGCCGGGGTCATCGCCCACGAAAGCGGCCACTTCCTGCGCCGCCACATGATCCGCTCATGGCGCGACATGCGGCGCAAGAGCGACCTGTTCGCGATCGGCGCGATGGTTGCCGGAGTCGCCGGCGCCGGGGTCGGCGTCTACACCGGCGATTACGTCCAGCTGGCCCAGCTCGGGACCATGCTGTCGCTGTTCCACTACAGCCGCGAGATCGAAGCCGAGGCCGATGCCACGGGCGCCCGGCTGATCGAGCAGGCCGGTTACCCGCCGATGGAGATGGCCGACATCTGGCAGCAGCTGATCAACGAGGAAAACGCCAGCGCCGCCTATCGCCGCAAGCATCGCGACCGCGGCTATTCGCTGTTCGCCACCCACCCCGCGCCCGAAAGCCGGATGGTCGATTTGCGCGCGGACGCGGCCGATGTGACGGTGGCGGGCAAGGCCTATGACAATCGCCGCGCCCGCTATCTCGATGCGATCGCAGCGATCCGGCCGATGCTGCTCGACGATCAGGTCAAGCTCAATGATCCAGGGGCGAGCGAATATTTGATCGAAACGCTTGCCCAGGACGGATGGAACGGGCTGCTGCGCTATAATGAAGGCGAAGTGTGGCGGCTGCGCAACCGCAACGGCGACGATGTCCGCGCCGCGCAAAGCTACGCCGCCGCGGTGGTTTATCCCGATGCTCCGGCCGAAGCGTGGCGCTGGCACGGCATATCGCTGATGAAGGCCGGCCGATCGGCCGAGGCCAAGCAGGCCTTTGCGCATTACCTGGCAATGAAACCCGACGCCCCGGACGCAGCCTGGGTCCGGCAGATGATGGGGTGAGGGAAACGATGATGATGATCAAAATCAAGTCCGCGCCGATCGCGCTCGCGGCGCTGGCCTTGCCGCTCGGCGCCTGCTCGACGCTGGGCGGGAGCGACTATGGCATCAGCGATTATGCGCTGGTCCGGGTCAAACGGGTCAATGTTGGCAACGGCGCCATGTCGGTGGCCGCGCCGCGGCCCTGGAACCGCCACCGCACGACATTGTTCGAGGACGTGCCCGAAACCGAGGACTGGACCTTGAACGGGCCGCTGCTCGACGGCATCAGTTTCGTCACCGGTCTCAAAAGCGGCCGCTACCTGATCCGGCAGCGCAAGAGTGCCGACCAGCAGGTGCCCAAGTTTCGCGACGACATGACCGCGCCCGAGATCGCGGCGATGATCGAAACCCTGTTCCGGGTGCGCGGCGGGACGGTCGAGTTCAAGACCCTGTCACTGCAGCCGCGGCCGTTCCTTGGCGCCGCCAACGGCTTCGAGATGGATTATGAGCATCTCGACAGTGATGAGCTGTGGCGCCAGGGGCGGATGGTTGGCGCGGTCATCAACGGCCGCTTGTACCTGATCCTGCTCGACGCCGCGAAATCGCAGTACTACCCCGAAACCCTGCCAGATTTCGAAGCGATCGTGTCCTCGGCCCAGCTGCGCGGTTGATCGCCGGGCGCTAGCCGATCGGCGAAATCGGAGTCGTTGGCGCCTCGGTTCCAGGGGTCGCCGGCGAGGGGACGTCGATATTGGGGGTGTGGACCGGGGTTTCCGGCGGCGCTTCGGTCGGTTTCCCGGGTTCGGCCGGTTCAGGGGTCTGCGGCTCCGGCGGCGGCTGCTGCTGACCAGGCCCCGGGAATCCGCTGTCCCCGTCCGGGAACGGTGGAAGCTGTTGCATTGTTGTGTTTTCCATGGAGCCCGAACGCATCAGTGGGATGACAAGTTGCGGCGACGAGCAGCTTGCCCCGCGAGCAATGCTTGCTATAGGCCGCCCACCTTTCAAGCGTCCGCGCGGGCGTGGCGGAATTGGTAGACGCGCTGGTTTTAGGTACCAGTATCGAAAGATGTGGGGGTTCGAGTCCCTTCGCCCGCACCACCTCCGCCCGGTACGCGACGCCTTTGACCGCAATTTCTTACGGGTGACCAGAACATCATGAAAACCGTCGAGACGGAAAACGCGGGCCTCAAGCGGGCCTACACCCTGACCATCGCCGCCAAGGACATCGACGCGCGCGTCGACAAGGAAATTCAGCGCATCGCACCGCAGATCAAGATGCCCGGCTTCCGTCCCGGCAAGGTGCCGCCGAACCTGATCCGCAAGATGCATGGCGAAAGCCTCCATGCCGATGCGCTCAACGCGACCGTCCAGGATAGCGTCCAGCGCCTGCTCAGCGACAAGAAATTGCGCCCCGCGCTCCAGCCCGAGGTCGAGCTCGACGAAGGCTATGCCGCCGGCAAGGATGCCGAGGTCCAGGTGCGGCTGGAAACGCTGCCCGACATGCCGGCGCCGGACATCAAGGGGATAAAACTCG
>JARXKO010000147.1 GCA_030271595.1 Pseudomonadota bacterium
TGGCCCGAAGTGATGCGCTGGGAAACCACGCCGTCGGCAGTCGAATTCGATATGTATTACAGCGCCTAAGGTTCAATTCCGAGACAAATCAGAGACGCTCCGGTGAGCCGGGGTACCTCTTTTTTTGCGCCCAAACGGCCCAATTGCGGAACTTCCGGGCGACTTTGCGGTTTCACTTCCGCAGCCGCGGATGGTTGCTCTTAGCGGAGACACGCCAATGCTCGTCACAATTGCCATCATCCTGCTCGTCCTCTGGGCGCTCGGCTTTTTCGCTTTCCACGTCGCTGGCGGATTGATTCATATCCTGCTGGTCGTCGCGCTGATCGTGTTCGTGGTGAACCTGGTCCGCGGCAGAAGCGCGATCTAGGCTGCGCTGGCTGCAACCGAGAAACGATTTTCCTACACCCGCTTGCCTCGCCTATTTGACTGCCGCGATTCGACATCGAGGGAGCGACGGGCATGGCTTGGAACTACGATTTTTTCGCAGCCCTACGGCGGATGAAGTCCAAGGCCCCGGTACCGCCAGCGGTGCCGAGGCCTGTGGCTATTCAAACCTCGCCAACACCAGCAATACCGGTCGCCTTCGGGTCGGTCGGACCAAGCGGGATTGAACTGATCAAGCAATTCGAAGGCTGCGCCCGGCGGCGCGGCGATGGATACTTCGAAGCCTATCCCGATCCGGGCACCGGCGGCGATCCGTGGACGATCGGCTGGGGCGCGACCGGCACGGGGATCGCGCGCGGCACGGTGTGGAGCGGCGCGCAATGCGATGCGCGGCTTGAAGCCGATCTCGCCCGCTTCGCCCGCGACGTCACTCATGCGCTGGATGGCGCGCCGACCACGCAAAACCAGTTCGATGCCCTTGTCAGTTTTCACTACAACACCGGGGCGATTGGCAAGGCTACGTTGACAAAATTGCACAAGGCTGGGCGCTTTGCCGGAGCTGCGGACGAATTTGGCAAATGGGTCCACGCCGGGGGCCAGCGTCTGCCGGGACTGGTCCGCCGCCGCGCCGCCGAAGCAGCGCTCTACCTCCGTTAGGGAACCTCCTCGGCAGCCGGGCGTTGGAACTTCGAAGGAGATTCCAATGCGTAAATTGCTGAGTTCGATAGCGATCGCTGCCTTGGCTACCACTGCGCTCCATGCCGACCCTGGCGGCGGCAAGGGACAGGGCGGCGGCAAAGACCATGGGAACGGCGGGGCGGAGAATCGCGGCGGGAACGGCAACGGCGGCGACAAGCAAGACCGTGCGCAAGGCGGCGGCAAGTCGGATCATGGCCCGGTTGCGGTGCGCGAAGACCACGGTAAGGCAAACGGCAAGGGCGACCGCGCCGACGGGTTCAAAAACGACAACGGGCAGCGCCAGGTCAAGCACGATTGGACCGAGGGCCGGTCCGAAAGGGACAACCACGACCGCCTCGTTCGCGACAATCGGGACATGGGCAACTCGCGCGGGATATGGAGCGAATACGACCAGCGCGGGCTGGTCAATGGCTGCCCTCCGGGCCTCGCGAAGAAGCACAATGGTTGCATGCCGCCGGGACAGGCCAAAAAGAGCAATTTCGATCGCTATGACCGCAATTGGTGGGGTCTGCGCGGGCTGAACAATACCTCGGGCTATCGCTATGTCGATGGCAACCTGGTGCGGCTGTCCTCCAACGGTTCGGTGCTGAGCTACTATCCGCTGCTCGGCGGCGCGCTGTCGGTTGGCAACCCGTGGCCGAGCGGCTGGCAGTCCACCCCGCTCGCGCCGTACTATGCGAACTATTACGGGCTGGATAACGACTCCCGTTATTACGACGGCGCAATCTACAACGTCGCTCCCGGCACCAGCATCATCCAGAAAATCGCTGCCCTGCTGACCGGCGATACCTTCAACGTCGGCCAACGCATGCCCTCGGGATACGACGCCTACAACGTGCCCTACCAGTACCGGAATCAGTATGCCGACGGACCCAACGCCAACTACCGCTACAGCGACGGCTACGTCTATCAAACCGATCCCAAGACCCAGCTGATCCTTGCCGCGATCAAATTGCTGACTTGAGCCAGATGCAGGAGAAACCGATGATGCGCTTTGCCCATCTCTTCGCCGCCGCTGCGTTGCTGGCGCTTCCGGCCTGTTCAAAGCCTGCTGCCACCGGCGAAGCGGCTTCAACCGAAATGGCCAAATCGGACAAGTCACTCGGCGACGTGATCGGCGGCGACGGCCAGTTCAAGACTTTGGCCGCCGCGCTCAAATCGACCGGGCTCGACGGGGTGTTTACGGGCAAGGGCGATTACACCGTCCTCGCCCCGACCGACGCTGCGTTCACCGCGTTGGGCGACAAGGCCGCCGAGCTGACCGCGCCCGACCAGAATGCCGCGCTCGCCGCAGTGCTGCGCAGCCATGTCGTGCCCGGCATGCTGACCACAGCCGACATCGGCAAGGCGATCGACGCGAATGGCGGCAAGCCTATTTCGATGCGCACGATGGGCACCGGCAGCGTGAAGTTTGCCCGCAGCGGAGCGGACCTGACGGTAACTGCCGACGATGGCGCGACCGCCAAGCTGAGCAGCGCGGGCATGTCCGCCAGCAACGGCGCGGTGCTGCCAATCGACGCAGTGCTCAAGAAGTTTTGATCGCCTGAGGTCAAGCTGCCGGTCCCTGAGTTCAAACTGTCGATTGCATCTTGCAATCTTTCGCCGCGAACCCGAAATGGTGTCCGAGTTTAATCGAACCATTAAGGGAGATTCGCGATGCGCGAGCGGCTGCAAAATTACATCGACGGTAAATGGGTCGATAGCCAAGGCGGAACCCGCCACGAAGTGATCAGCCCCGGCACCGAAGAGGCGGTCAGCGTGATCACGCTTGGCACCAAGGCCGATGTCGACAAGGCGGTTGCCGCCGCGCGCCGCGCCTACAAGACCTTCAAGAAGACCACCCGCGAGGAACGCCTCGCGCTGATGGGCCGGATTGTCGAGGAATACAAAAAGCGCAGCAAGGACCTTGCCCAGTCGATGGCCGAGGAAATGGGCGCGCCGGTCAGCTTTGCCGAAATGGCGCAAGTCGGCGCGGGCATCGGTGCGTTCATGGGCACGATGGAAGCGCTCAAGAACTTCACCTTCTCCGAACAGCACGGCGCCAACACCGTGGTGTACGAACCGATCGGCGTGGTCGGCATGATCACCCCGTGGAACTGGCCGCTCAACCAGATCGCGCTCAAGGTCGCCCCGGCGCTCGCCGGGGGCAACACCATGATCCTCAAGCCGAGCGAAGAATGCCCGACCAACGCGGCGATTTTTGCCGAAATCCTTGACGCAGCGGGTGTCCCGCCCGGCGTGTTCAACCTCGTCCAGGGCGATGGCCCCGGGGTTGGCACCGCCATCTCGTCGCACCCCGGGATCGACATGGTCAGCTTCACCGGATCGACCCGCGCCGGGATCGCGGTGGCGATTGCCGCCGCGCCAACGGTCAAGCGGGTGCACCAGGAACTGGGCGGCAAATCGCCCAACCTCGTGCTGCCCGATGCCGATTTCAACACGGTCCTGCCCGGCACCCTGCAAGGCATTCTGGTCAACACCGGGCAAAGCTGCATCGCGCCAACCCGCGTGCTGGTCCCGCGTGAACGCCAGGCCGAAGCCGCCGCGTTCGCCAAGGCGATGTTCGAGGCCACCCCGGTGGGCGATCCGCTGGCCGAGGGCATGCACATCGGCCCGGTGGTCAACAAGGTCCAGTTCGACAAGATCCAGGAGCTGATCCAGTCGGCGATCGACGAAGGTGCCACGCTGGTCACCGGCGGGACCGACCGCCCAGCCGACCTCAACCGCGGCTACTTCATCAAGCCGACAGTGTTCGCCGACGTGACCCCGGACATGCGCATCGCCAAGGAAGAAACCTTCGGCCCGGTCGCCACCCTGATGCCGTATGACAGCCTCGATCAAGGAATCGAGATCGCCAACGACACCGCTTACGGCCTGTCCGCCGTGATCTCGGGCGATCCGGCCGAAGCGGCCAAGGTCGCCCCGCTGCTCGAAGCCGGGATGGTCGCGATCAACACCTGGGGTCCCGCCCCGAACGCCCCGTTCGGCGGCTACAAGCAATCCGGCAACGGCCGCGAAGGCGGG
>JARXKO010000148.1 GCA_030271595.1 Pseudomonadota bacterium
TGCGCTCGATCGTGACGTCCTCGACCCCGCGCCCAAGCGTGCCGTCGGGGTTGATATTGGTTGAATTGGTATCGTCGAGCACCAGGGTCGAAAAGGCCGCGGTGGTCCGCAGGCCCTGAACCAGCTCGGCCGAAAGCTCGGTCGGAAGATCGCCGGGGCCGCCGCAATTGACCACCAGCCGCTGGCCGCCGTCGGACAATTCGAAGGCCAGGGTCGAGGCCGATCCGTCGGCGGTCATTTTCTGCGGCGGCGGCGGGGCAGCGTCGAGAACCAGGATCGTGCCCAGCGCCGACATCCGCTGATAGCCCCAGCCGCGCGCCTGGCGCAGCGGCCGGGCGCGCAGGCCGCAGCCTTCGATCAAGGCGGTGAGCCGGACCGCGATCCCCGGATTGCCGCTTTGCCAGCTCGACAGCGCGCCATCGCCCATGGTCACGCCGTGAAGCGCCGCGAGCGCTGCCGCCGACGCGGTTTCGATGGCGTCGGGCATGGTCTGTTTGGCGGCCGCGTAGAAGGCGCGCAAAAGCCCGAGGCGGTCGACCAGCAGCGCCTGTTCGAACGGCGAGCGGCTGATCAGTCCGCCATCGTCATATTGGGCCGAGGCGAGCGCCCGGGCGAGCCCGGCCTCGCCGCGCGCAAGCCGCGGGACACCGCCCTGGATGACCAGGCCCGACGCCACCACCCCGCACCAGGCGGTTACCCGTTTCAACCCCGCCGGCGCCTTGTCGGCATGACGGTCGAGATGGCGGGCGCCGCGCGCCATGGTGTTGAGCAGGGCCGAGCGATAACCGGCGTCGCTGCTCGACAAAAGGTAAGGCGCATAGGCCGACCAGAACAACAGCCGCTCGCCCCACAGGTGCGGAGCCCAGGCGGAATCAGGCTTGGCGCCGTGGGCGAGCAGCCAGCGGCCGGCCACCGCCTCGACAATCGGGGCGCCCTTCTCGCGCGCCGCCGCAGCGCCGAGGTCGCGCAACCACGAAAAGCCCTCGAGATTATCGTCCAGCGCCGGATCGAGGCCGCCGCCAAACAGCGCCTCGTCGCCAAGGTCGACCACCGCACTGCCCAGGTGCAAGCGCCCGGCGAGCAGCGCATCGCCGCGCTTACGGTCACCCTGGACATGGTCGCGCGGAACCGCGACCAGCTTCAGCGGCTGGCGGGCATAGTTGAGGCGGGAAAACAGCGAACCGCGGGCAAGCTTGCGAACGACATCGCGCTCGGCCGCCTTGTCACTCGTCATCCGCCTCCCCTGAGGGCGCGGATATTGGCCGCATACTGGCCGGGCCCACCCTTGAACGCGGCGGTCCCCGCGACCAGTACATTGGCCCCGGCGTCCACTGCCTGGCGCGCGGTCTCGGGGTCGATCCCGCCATCGACCTCAAGCCTGATGTCGAGATTGTGCTTGGCGATCTGCTTCGCCACGGCTTCGATCTTGCGCAGCTGGCCGGAGATGAACTTCTGCCCGCCAAAGCCCGGATTGACACTCATCACCAGCACCAGGTCGATATCCTCGAGCACATATTCGAGCATCTTCGCGGGGGTCGCGGGGTTGAGCGAGACCCCGGCCTTCTTGCCTAGCGATTTGATGTGCTGGATCGAGCGATGAAGGTGGGGCCCGGCTTCGGGATGGACGGTGATGATGTCGGCCCCGGCCTCGGCGAAGGCATCGAGGAAATTATCAACCGGCGAGATCATCAGATGGACGTCGAACGGCTTGGCGCTATGCGGGCGAAGCGCCTTCACCACCCCCGGACCGATGGTCAGATTGGGCACGAAATGGCCGTCCATGACGTCGATGTGGATCCAGTCGGCGCCGGCGGCGTCGATCGCCCGCACTTCCTCTCCCAGCTTGGCGAAGTCGGACGACAGGATCGACGGCGAGATGAGGACTGGAGCCATGAGCCCGATTAGCCTTGTTCAGGCGCCGCGGACAACTATTTCGCGACCCGGCTGAGGCGCGCGATGAAGAAGCCGTCGAGCCCGCCTCGATCTTCGATCAGTCCGGGCAGAATGCGCACCCATCCTTCCGCCGCCGCCGGCACGAAAGCGGGCAATTCGCCGTCCATCGGCGGAGCGATGCTGAAGTCCGGGTTGCGCTGAAGGAAGGCGGCGATGGCGTCCTCGCCCTCGGCGCGTTCGAGCGAACAGACCGCGTAGACGAGAGTCCCGCCCGGGCCGAGCCAGCGCGCCGAGCGATCGAGCAATTTCGCCTGGAGCTCGGCCGATTGGGCGATGATCGACGGGCGGGCCCGGTAGAGGACTTCGGGATGACGGCGGAAAGTGCCGGTCGCCGAACAAGGCGAATCGAGCAGGATCGCGACCGGTGGTTGCGCGGGCTTCCACAACAAGGCGTCGCCCACCACCATCCTCGCTTTCAGCCCCGTGCGGTCGAGATTGTCCTGCAGGCGCCCAAGCCGCTCGGCGGCGAGATCGACTGCGATGACCTCATGTCCGGCCGCGGCCAGCTGCATGGTCTTGCCGCCGGGCGCAGCGCACAGATCGATAACCGACCTGGCGGATTGCGGAATAAGCCGCGCGGGGAGCGATGCGGCGAGGTCCTGGACCCACCATTTGCCGGCGGCGAAATCGGGCAGATCCTCGATCTTGCTGCTGTCGATTCGAACCATGCGCGGGGCGAGGCTGGAGCCACCGCTGGCGGCGGCGAAGGATTGAGCTTCATCATCGCTGGCGAAGCTGAGATCGAGCGCCGGGCGGGCGGCGATCTGGCGCCGGGCTGCAGCGACCATCTCCCCGCCCCATTGTGCCGCCCAGCGCATTTCGACCGCCGCCGGCAGGCGCGGCGGATCGAGGTCGGGGATCGAACGGCGGAGCAGGGTTCCGAGCACGCCATGGACCAGCCGCCGCGGCCCGCCCTCGACCTGCGGCAGAGCGGTGGCGACGACCGCATGGTCAGGCGTCCCGAGGCCGATTTTCTGGGCGAGCGCGATGCGCAGCACCATCCGCGCCTTGGAATCGTCGGGCAGTGGGCGCTGGGTGGCGCTGTCAATCCACTCGTCGAGGTCGGGCAGCCGGCGCAGCGTCTCGCCGGCGATCGCCAGCGCCAGCGCCTGGTCGTTGGGCGCGAGTTTACGGCTGGCCGCGGCGGCGGTGGCCAGGGTTTCGCCGCGGCGAAGCACCGAATCGAGCATCCGCAGCGCCGCCTGGCGCGCTCCAAACCCTTCGACGCGTGGGGGTTTGGCGCTGGGCGGTTTAGCGCTTGGCACGGACATCGCTCTGCTCCATTTTGTGCGCATGAAGCGCCCCGCCCACGTCAAGCCGCCCACATATCTGAGCCCCTCGCCGCCGGTCCCCGAGCCGGGCGAGGTTACCGCCAACACGCCGCCCGCCGGCGAGGAGCACAAGCTCGACCCGACCCGCTACGGCGACTGGGAAAAGAAGGGCATCGCGATCGACTTCTGACTCGTCGTCATTGCCAGGCCGAAGCCCGCGGCAACCCATAAGCCTAAGGCTGGATTGCTTCGCTGTTCGCGCAATAACGGTCACAAATGCTCGGCGCGTGGCGGGCGGGTCAGCAATCGCTCCAGCATCTGGTCGACGCTTGCCTCGCCCGAAAGCAACGCATCGACCGCGGCGACGATCGGCATGTCGATGCCGCGCTCGCGTGCGATCTTCGCCAGCACCGGCGCGGTGAAGGCGCCCTCGGCCACCGTCCGCCGGTCGCTCATCATATCGGCGGTGGCGCGGCCTTCGCCCAAACCCTTGCCGAGCGAGAAATTGCGCGACTCGGTCGAGGAGCAGGTGAGGACCAGGTCGCCAAGCCCGGACAGGCCGGCAAGCGTTTCGCGCTTGGCTCCGAGCGCGACCCCGAAGCGGGTCATTTCAGCGAAGCCGCGCGCGATCAGAGCGGCGCGGGCGTTCTGACCGAGGCCCTTTCCCTCCACGATCCCGCAAGCGATGGCGAGGACGTTTTTGACCGCCCCGCCGATCTCCGCCCCGGCGACATCGTCGCTGGCGTAGATTCGGAACGACGGCAAGGCGATCCGCTCGCGCAAGGCGGCGCCAATCGCTTCGTCGGCGCAGGCCAGAGTGACCGCGGTCGGCAGGCCGGCAGCGACTTCATGGGCGAAGGTCGGCCCCGACAGCACCGC
>JARXKO010000004.1 GCA_030271595.1 Pseudomonadota bacterium
GAACTTGCCCTTGCCGCGGCCGCCGGCGTGAATCTGCGCCTTGACCACCCACAACGGCCCGGGCAGGCGCTCGGCCGCCTCGACCGCTTCGTTGACGCTCATCGCTGGATAACCGGCGGGGACTGGAACGCCGTACTTGGCCAGCAATTCCTTGGCTTGATATTCGTGGATGTTCATGGCCCGCGCCCTTAAGCAGATACGCAAGCCCATGCAAAGCCGCAGCTACGCATCATGACCGGTTCCGGCCGGCCGCCGCGCAAGATCATCCACGTCGACATGGACGCTTTCTATGCGTCGGTGGAACAGCGCGACGACCCCTTGCTCAAGGGCCGGCCGGTGGCGGTCGGCGGCGGTCATCGCGGCGTGGTCGCGGCAGCCAGCTATGAAGCGCGCAAGTTCGGGGTCCATTCGGCGCTGCCGTCGGCGACCGCCAAACGGCGCTGTCCGGAACTGGTGTTCGTCAAGCCGCGGTTCGACGCCTATCGCGCGGTATCGCAGCAGATCCGCGGCATTTTCGCCGCTTACACCGACCTCATCGAGCCCTTGAGCCTCGACGAAGCCTATCTCGATGTCAGCGAGGACCGGCTTGGTCTGGGCAGCGCGCGTGCAATCGCCGCGGATATCCGCCGCCGGATCGCCGACGAGACCGGCCTCACTGCCTCGGCCGGGGTCAGCTATTGCAAGTTCATCGCCAAGCTTGCCAGCGACCACCGCAAGCCCGACGGGCTGACCGTGATCACGCCCGAGCGCGGGCCCGAATTCGTCGCGTCGCTGCCGGTCGCTCGGTTTCACGGCATCGGCCCGGTCACCGCGGCGCGGATGGAGCGGCTCGGGATCGTCACCGGCGCCGACCTGCGCGCCTGGCCGCTGCCCGCGCTCGAGGCCGAATTCGGCAGCAGCGGGCAGTGGTACTGGCGCATCGCCCAAGGCATTGACGAGCGCGAGGTCAAACCCGACCGGCCGTACAAATCAGTCAGCGCCGAGCGCACCTTCGACGAAGATTTGCGCGATGCCGACGAGCTCGAGGCGCAGCTGGCGCGAATCGCGGGTTACGCGTGGGACCGAATCACCCGCGCCGAAGTCCACGGGCGAACGATCACGCTCAAGGTGAAATTTGCCGATTTCACCCAGATCACCCGGTCGAAGAGCTTCGCCGCGCTGGTTTCGAGCGAGGGAGATTTTGCCGCCGCCGGACAGGCGCTGCTAAAGGCGCTTCACCCGTTGACCAAGGGAATCCGGTTGCTTGGCCTTGGCCTCCACAACCTTGAACAAGCGGACGGCCTGGCGCCGCTCCAGCTCGGACTGGAAATTTGAAGTCAGTTGTGATATAAAATTGTCACACAAGGGCTGCCGCGATTCAGCTGCGGCCTAAAATTCAAAGGAAGATACGCAACCGGCGGAGGGTTTCGACCATCGCGCGTCTCATCAGGGCGGCGAATGACGTGTCGGCACCAGCGGTTGCTAATGGAAAGGTCCCCAATGGCTAGCAAGGCGCTCAGTTTCGACGTCGGTGATTTCGTTGTTTATCCCAAGCATGGCGTTGGCCGGGTGGTCGAGCTTCAAAGCACCGAGATCGCGGGCATCAGCCTCGACCTCTACGTGCTTCGGTTCGAGAAGGAAAAGATGACCCTTCGAGTGCCGGTCAACAAGGCCGATTCGGTCGGCATGCGCAAGCTTTCCAGCGACAAGACCATGAAGGACGCGCTCGAAACCTTGAAGGGCAAGCCCAAGGTCAAGCGCACCATGTGGTCGCGCCGCGCCCAGGAATATGAAGCCAAGATCAATTCGGGCGATCTGACCTCGATCGCCGAGGTCACCCGCGATCTCTTCCGCCCCGACGACGCGCCCGAGCAGAGCTATTCCGAGCGGCAGATTTTCGAAGCCGCTTCGTCGCGCCTGGCGCGCGAGCTTGGAGCGATGGAGCAGACCGACGAGAAGTCGGCGCTGGCCAAGATCCTTGAGATTCTCAACAAGGCCGCGCTGATCCATTACAAGGCGAAAGAATTGACCGAGTAGGACTGCCGCCACTGATCTAAGGACAAGGGCGCGCTCGCAAGGGCGCGTCCTTTCTTTTTGGGCTTGCACCTGCGTTCCGTAATAATGTATTAGTGCGGTAATACAGTTGAGCAGGAGACAGCCATGCGCCGCCCGATTTCCGCAGTCACCCTTGCCGCCGCCAGCGCCGCGCTTGCCGCCTGCGGAATCCACCGCGCCGAGAACGCCGGCCCCGACACCAACCGCGCGTTTCCGGTCGGCAATTTTACGAGCATCGAGGTCGCCGGGCCCTATCAGGTCCATGTCCACACCGGGGGCGCGCCAGGGGTGACGGTCAAGGGCCCGCAAGGCATCCTCGACCATATGGTGGTCGAGGTCGATGGCTCCAAGCTCGAGATCCATTCCAAGAATAGCGGCCTGTGGGGCGGGATCCACTGGAGCAGTCATTCGCCGGTCACGGTCGAGGTCGTGACTCCGGCCCTCGACGGCGCGACCATCGCCGGTTCGGGCGACATCGCCGTCGACCGGATCACGGGCGCGGCGTTCAAGGGCGCGGTCGCCGGATCGGGTTCGCTGACGCTGGCCGCGCTCGACGTGCAGAAGCTCAAGCTCGAAATCGCCGGATCGGGCGACATCGCTGGTGCCGGCAAGGCCAATGACGCGGAATATGAGAGCGTCGGGTCGGGCAGTGTCAACGCGCCCGGGATCATGACCCAGACCCTCAAGGTGTCGATCGCCGGGTCGGGCGATGTCACCGCCCAGTCGTCCGGAACCGCCGAGCTCAGGATCATGGGGTCGGGCGACGTCACCGTCACCGGCGGTGCCAAATGTACGGTCAGCAAGATGGGGTCGGGCAGCGCGCACTGCTCTTAAGAGCGAATTAACCATAAGCTGGGAGGGTGCGTGAATGCGCGCGCTCCTGCTGTTCGCCCTGATCCTGTCCGGCGCTGTCCCGGCCGCCGCCGAAACCCGCGGTTTCGGCGTGTCCGGCTTTGACCGGATCCGGGTCGAGGGGCCCTATAAGGTCAGGCTGGCGACCAATGTCGCACCGTTCGCGACGGCCAGTGGCTCGGCCGCCGCGCTGCAGCGGCTGGCGATCCGGGTCGATGGCCGGACCCTGATCATCCAATCCGATCTGTCCGGCTGGGGCGGCTATCCGGGCAAGGACAATGGAGCCGTGCAAATCAACGTCGGCACTCACGACCTGTCGACCGCGATCCTGGTCGGTGCCGGCTCGCTCGCGATCGACCGGGTCAAGGGACTTGAGTTCGCGCTCACCGTCCAGGGCGCGGGCATCGCCGGCATAGACCAGGCCGATGTCGACCAGCTCAAGGTCGCCGTGTCCGGCACCGGCGGAGTCCGGCTCGGCGGCAAGGCGCGTCAGTTAAGCGCGATAGTCCGCGGCATGGCCAACCTCCAGGCGGCGGACCTTTCGGTCAAAGACGCGACCATCGCGGTCGAAGGCGCGGGCACCGTCGCCGCCACCATCAGCAACACCGCGACTGTTACCAGCTCGGGATCGGGCAGCGTCGCGCTTGGCGGCAACCCCGCCTGCACGGTCAAGGTCACCGGCGCCGCCAGCGTCACCGGCTGCCGCTAAGCCAAGCCAGCCTCAATTGAGGCTGGTGCTTGCCTCGACCCCCGAGAGGAAATTCCACAATGCGCCGGCCAGTTCCGCGCCCGCTGCAACCGCTTCGGCCCGCTCGGCCTCGGGCAATTGGTCGAGCAAGCGGCGGCAGACCGCACCATGCTCGACGTCGGCGGTTTCATGGACCCGGAAGAAGCGCAGGGTCGGCTCGTCGCTGATCCCGTAGCGCTCGATCAACCCCTCGATCTTGGCCGAGGCGACGCCCGGGAATTGGCTTTCGTATGCATACAGCGCGCCCAGGCCGGCGGCATAGGACTGGCGCGACAGCTTGCGGAAGGTGTCGATCAGGCTGTGGGTCTCGGGGTTGAGCTGCTGCGCGTGGACCGCGGCTTCATCCTCGCCAATGCCGCAGGCGAACATCATCCACAGTGCCGCATGGTCCTGCTTGCCCGCGTCGAGCCCTTCTTCCTCGGCCAGATTCTCGGCCAGCATCCGCCGCCCGTCGCGATCGGGGCAGGCGCTGTGAACCGCGCTGACGGCGCGCGGGAAGGCTTCGACATGGTGAAAATATTGGCGCGAATAGGCGCGCAAGGCGGCGACCGGCAGCGTGCCTTGGGTCCACGCCTGGTAGAACGGGTGCTTGAGCATCGCCCGGTCGGCGACCTTGGCATCGATGAGCGTTGAAACCTGGGTCATGGAGTCCTCCGGACGTTGGATCGAACTCCGCGAATAAGCGGCGCCCTGCGCGCCCGCAAGCACTTCCCGACTAGACCAAGGCGAGCGACGCCAGCTTGCCGTAAAGCCGCGCCGGAAGCTCGCCGATGCCGCTTCCGTCGCCATCGGGCGAGGGCGCGTCCGAATCTTCCAGATAGCGCCAGCCCTGATGAGCCCGGCGCGGCATCGGCGAGACCAGTTCGACCCGGTCCGAGCAGACGATGTCGATGCGCCCGTCCTTGCGATCGTCGAAGCGCAGGATTTCGATCCGCGCGACGATGCGATGCTTGACGATATAATGGAGGTGGCCGCCGATGCATTCGGCGGCGCGCTTGGGCCGCATCCGAGTCGGCACCCGCATCTCCCCGCCCGCCGACCAGCGCTCGACCTTGCGCTGGAGGGTCTCGAGGCTGGCGCAGCCAAAGGCGACCTTGGTCAGATGGAGCGGCATCAGGGAGGTAACGCCGCAGCCGGCTGGCGGGTTCAGCGGCCGAGTCCGGCCAATGCGGCAAGGCCGAGAAAGCTGAAAAAGCCGGTCACGTCGGTGATGGTCGTGACGAACACCGCGGAGGAAACGGCGGGATCGATCCGCAACCGGTCGAGCGCGACCGGAACGAGAATTCCGCCAAGACCCGCGGCAAGATTGTTGATGACCATGGCCGCGCCCATGACCGCGCCAAGCAGCGGATTGTGGAAAATCAAGGACACCCCGGCGCCGATCAGAACCCCGAGCGAGACGCCGTTGGCGATGGCAATGGTCAGCTCCCGGCCGAACATCCTCAGCGTGTTCGACTCGGTCAGCTGGTTGGTGGCAAGCGCCCGAACCGTCACCGCCAGCGTCTGGGTCCCGGCATTGCCGCCCATGCCGGCGACGATCGGCATCAGCACGGCAAGGACCGCGAATTTTCCGATCTCGCCCTGAAACAGGCTGACGACACTTGCTGCAAGCACCGCGGTGCCAAGGTTGATGACCAGCCAGAACATCCGCCGCCGAACGGTCAGCGCGATCGGCTCGTTGATATCGCCGTCGCCGGCGCCGGAGAGCAAGAGCACATCCTCGCCCGCTTCCTCCTGGATGATGTGGACCACGTCATCGACCGTGATCATGCCCACCAGGCGACCCGAATCGTTGACCACCGCGGCTGACACCAGCGCGTATTTCTGGAACCGCAGCGCGACATCTTCCTGGTCCATGTCGACCGGGATCAAGGTCTGCTCGCCGACCATGATGTCACCGACAAGCTGATTGCGCGGGGTCCTGAGGATGGCCGACAATTTGCACGTTCCGACCGGGTGATGCGCGGCGTTGACCACGAACACTTCCCAAAAATCGGTCGGCAAGTCCTTGGTCGAGCGGAGATAGTCGATGACCTGCCCGACCTTCCAATGTTCGGGCACCGCGCACAGCTCGCGCTGCATCATCCGGCCAGCGGATTCCTCGGGATAGCCGAGCGCTTCCTCGACCGCGGCGCGGTCGTCGGGCTCCATCGCCTGGAGAACGAGCCGCTGATCCTTGTCGTCGAGGTCCTCGATCAGCGCGACCGCGTCGTCGGTGTCGAGCTGGCCGGCGATGTCGGCGACCTGCTGCGGCTCCATGTCGTCGAGCAGCCCTTCGCGGACGAAGTCGTTCAGTTCGGCAAGGACGTCGGGCCCGACGATTCCGGCCAGTGCCTTGACCAGCCCTTCGCGCTCGTCGCGCGCGGCCAGCTCGATCAGATCGGCGATATCGGCGGGGTGAAGCGGCTCGACCAGCCGCCGGGCGGTGGCATCGTCGCCAGCCTCGACCGCGTCGAGCACCTGGCTGACGAATTTGGGCCGCAGCCGGTCTTCCTCGTCGATCGCGCTTCCCGATTTGGCGGCGGCGCGGGCAGCGGCGTGGTCGCTTTCGCTCATGGACGCCTCCCTTTTGTGCCGCCTGAGCGTCCTCCTATGGACGGGGGCGCTCTGGCGCAAGCAGGGATGGCCACCTACATGCGCTCGCCTGACGCTCATTTTAGCTTACGGAGACTCGACCATGGCCGACGGCAAACGCCTCACTTTCAAGCTTTCATCCGGCGGCGATGTCGTCATCAAGCTTCGACCCGACCTTGCCCCCGGACATGTCGAGCGGATCAGCGATCTCGCGAGCAGCGGATTCTACGACGGAGTGGCATTCCACCGCGTGATCCCCGGCTTCATGGCCCAGGGTGGCGACCCCACCGGGACCGGGACCAGCGGCTCCGACAAGCCCAACCTCAAGGCCGAGTTCAGCAGCGAGCCGCACAAGCGCGGCACCTGCTCGATGGCGCGGACGTCGAACCCTGACAGCGCCAACAGCCAGTTCTTCATCTGCTTCGACAACGCCGGTTTCCTCGACAATCAATATACCGTCTGGGGTGAGGTCGAGAGTGGCATGGAACATGTCGATGCGCTGCCAGTCGGCGAGCCGCCGCGCGAGCCGGGCAAGATCGTCAAGGCGACGGTGTCCTAGGAACCATGATCAAAGTCGCGCTGATCACGGGCGCCTCGGCCGGTCTTGGAGTCGAATTCGCTCGCCAGCTCAGCGCCACAGGGCACCGGCTGGTGCTGGTGGCGCGGCGCCAGGAACGGCTCGACGAACTCGCTAAAGAGCTTGGCAATAGCCGGGCGGTGGCGCTGGATTTGAGCAAAGCCGGGGCCGCCGCCATGCTGATGGCCGACCTGGCCAAGGCTGGCGAGGAAGTGGCGGTGCTGGTCAACAATGCCGGGTTCGGCCTCGTCGGGCGGTTTGCGTCGCTCGACGCCGCCCGCCAGCGCACGATGATCGACCTCAACATTGGCACGCTGACCGATCTGTGCCGGGCGGTGGCGCCGGGGATGATCGAGCGCAAGTCGGGCGCGATCCTCAACGTCGCGTCGACCGCGGCCTTCCAGGCGGGGCCGGGGATGGCCGTCTATTTCGCGACCAAGGCCTATGTCCTGTCGTTCACCGAAGCGCTGCACGAGGAATTGAAGCCGCATGGGATCAAGGTTTCGGCTCTGTGTCCGGGCCCAACCAGGACCGAGTTCGGCGACGTTGCCGGATTCGCCGGAATCAAGGCCGTCGACCGGATTGCCATGAACGCCGCGCCGGTCGTCAAGCTCGGCCTCGAGGCACTCGACCGCAACCAGGCGGTGATGATCACCGGCACGCTCAACAAGATTGGCGCGGCATCGACCCGCTTCATTCCGCGCGCATTGTTGCGCAAGATCGCCGGGGCGATCAAATATTGAAGGGAACGCCGACGCTTTCCGATACTTGGGCTGTCAGGAGCAAGAATGGCTGAGACTGATATCATCGACGAGACCAAGGCCCGCCGCCTGCAGGTCGCGAGCCTGCCCCCAGCCGACAGCGGGCGCGGAGTCGCGCGCCTGCCCGAAGCCGTGATGACCGGCCTTGGCCTCAAGGACGGCGACGTGGTCGAGATCATCGGCCAACGCACCACGGCCGCCCGGGCGATCGGCCCGTATAACGAGGACAATGGAGTCGATATCATCCGACTCGACGGGCTCCAGCGTGCCAACGCCGGCGTCGGATCGGGCGATTTCGTCGAAGTGCGCAAGGCCGCGGTCAAGGCCGCGACCCGGGTCGTGCTCGCCCCGGCCCAGCCCAATGTCCGGCTCCAGGGCTCGGCCGACGCGCTCCGCCGGACCTTCGCCGGACGGCCGCTGGTCGAGGGCGATACCGTCGCCACCACCAGCCACCAGCGCGTCAATGCCGACATGCCCGAGCAAATCCGGCAGATGCTCAACGCGCCAGCCTTCGCGCTTCACGAGCTTCGCCTGGTGGTGGTGTCGACGGCGCCCAAGGGCATCGTCCAGATCGACTCCAAGACCGCCATCGAACTGCTACCTGAATTCACCCAGGAGGATGACAGCAAGCGCCGCGCCGACGTCACCTATGACGATCTTGGCGGGATGAAGGACACCATTGATGCGCTTCGCGAGATGGTCGAATTGCCGCTTCGCCATCCCGAATTGTTCCAGCGCCTCGGAGTCGATCCGCCCAAGGGCGTGCTGCTCCACGGCCCGCCCGGCACCGGCAAGACCATGCTCGCGCGCGCCGTTGCCAATGAGAGCGCGGCCAAATTCTTTTCCATTGCCGGGCCCGAAATCATGGGCTCGGCCTATGGCGAAAGCGAGCGCCGGCTGCGCGAGATTTTCGAGCAGGCTGCGAAGGATGCGCCGTCGATCATCTTCATCGACGAAATCGATTCGATCGCGCCCAAGCGCGGCCAGGTGACGGGCGAGGCCGAAAAGCGCCTGGTCGCCCAGCTCCTGACCCTGCTCGACGGCATCGAACCGCGCCAGAACACAGTCGTCATCGCCGCCACCAATCGCCCCGAAGCGCTCGACGAGGCACTGCGCCGGCCCGGCCGCTTCGATCGCGAAATCGTCATCGGTGTCCCGGACCAGCCCGGACGACGCGAGATCCTTGGCATCCACACCCGCGGCATGCCGCTCGCGCCCGACGTCAATCTCGACGATCTCGCCCGCCGCACCTACGGTTTCGTCGGGGCCGATTTGGCTGCTTTGACCCGCGAGGCGGCGCTCGAGGCGGTGCGGCGGATCATGCCCAAGCTCAACCTCGCCGAAGAGGTCATCCCGACCGCATTGCTCGATGAGCTAGAGGTGGAGGACAAGGATTTTGAAAATGCGCTGAAGCGCGTCCAGCCCTCCGCGATGCGCGAGGTAATGGTCGAAACGCCGCAAACCACGTGGGACGATATCGGCGGGCTCGATGAGCCGCGCGACCGGCTGCGCGAAGGCGTCGAACTGCCATTGAAGCATCCCGAGGCCTTCCGCCGCCTTGGCATCCGCCCGGCCAAGGGCTTCCTGCTCTACGGCCCGCCAGGCACCGGCAAGACGCTTCTTGCCAAGGCCGCTGCGCGCGAATCCGAAGCCAATTTCATCGCCGCCAAATCGTCCGATTTGCTGAGCAAATGGTATGGCGAGAGCGAACAACAGATCGCCCGCCTGTTCAGCCGCGCGCGCCAGGTCGCGCCGACCATCATCTTCATCGACGAGATCGACAGCCTGGTCCCGGCGCGCGGCGGCGGGATGGGCGAACCGCAAGTGACCGAGCGCGTGGTCAACACCATCCTCGCCGAAATGGACGGGCTCGAGGATTTGCAGAACGTGGTGCTGATCGGCGCCACCAACCGGCCGACTCTGATCGACCCGGCGCTGCTTCGCCCCGGCCGCTTCGACGAGCTCATCTATGTCGGCACGCCCGACACCGCCGGGCGGCGCAGGATTCTCGCCATTCACACCAAGGCGATGCCGCTGGCCGATGACGTTGACCTTGAGTCACTGGCCCGCCGCACCGAGCGCTTCACCGGCGCCGACCTCGAGGACCTGGTGCGCCGCGCCGGGCTGAGCGCGCTCCATCGCGGCCTCGATACCGAGAAAGTGACGATGGCCGATTTCGAGACCGCGATGACCGAAACCCGAGCCTCGGTCACGACCGAAATGCTCGACGAATATGACCGCATCCAGGAAACCTTGAAGAGCGAGGCGGTGCGGCCGATGGGCGGGATCGGTTTCGTCCTTCCTGGAATGCTCCACCCCAAGGGCGGGGGCAAAGCCAAGGAATAGGCCGTCCGTCGCGCAAATCGCGCAGCTGGTGGACTGACGCTCGGCATGGCTATCACGTCGCGCTTGCCAAGCGGCCGCGCATTTGCCAACGCTCCCCCCCTTCACCGGGACGCCAACGGAGCTTTCATGCCAATTTCCTCCGCGCGAACGATCAAGGGTTCGCGGCGCCTGCAACGGCCACGCGACCGGCGATCCCACAGCCCGCGGTGGCAATTCCTGCGGGGCTTTTTCAAGCATCCGGTGATGGTCGGATCGATCATCCCGTCGAGCCGCCTGCTGATCGAGCGGATGCTTCGCCCGGTCGATTGGGACAACACCCGGTTGTTCGTCGAATATGGCCCCGGGGTCGGCACCTTCACGCGCCCGATCCTCGAGCGTCTGGGCAAGGACGCGGTGCTGGTGACGATCGACACCAATGCCGATTTTACCACCTATTTGCGCGAATCGATCGACGACGAGCGGCTGGTACCGGTCACCGGGTCGGCCGCCGACGTCGCCAAGATCCTCGCCGACCGCGGTCTCGGCCAAGCCGATTACGTGCTTTCGGGCCTGCCCTTTTCGACCCTTCCGCCAGGCATTGGCGAGGATATCGGAAAGGCGACTGCAGAGGTCGTCCGCGGCGGCGGCGCCTTCCTCGTCTATCAATTCAGCCCCAAGGTGCTCGACTTCATCAAGCCCCATTTCGAGCGCGTCGAGCGCGGCTTCGAATGGGTCAATGTCCCGCCCGCAACCCTGTTCTGGGCCTATCGCGAGCCGCCCGAAAAGGGCTGACCCCTAATCGCCGGTGAGCCCCGAATTGGCGCCCCTGGTGACCCCGTAATCGAGGCTTGTGACGAGGAAGAAGCTGATCGCCCAGCGGATTCGGTTGAACAGCGTCGCCCGCCGCTTTTGAACCGCGGGCGTGATCGCCACGCACTGCGTCAGCTCGGCTTCGAAATAGCCGCGCATCATCTGCGCGAATTCGCCATCGTCGATGCGCAGCATCAGTTCCATGTTGAGATAGAGGCTGCGGATGTCGAGGTTGGATGAGCCGATGTGGACCACGTCGTCGAGCACGACGAGCTTCGAATGGAGCTTGGTCGGGAGATATTCGAACATCTCGACGCCGCGTCTGAGCAATCGCCCATAAGTGAAACGCGCCGCGGCGATGGTCGCCTGATTGTCCGACTTGGCCGCGGTCACGACCCGCGCCCGGCCGCGTTTGCCGACCCTGGCGATGCGCCGCAACATCCCCCAGGTCGGGGCGAAATAAGCGGCGATCATTTCGACATCGCGGCTGTGCACCAGATCGCGGCAGGTCGACACCCCCCACGGGCTCAAATGGGCGGTCGGGCCGCCGAGCTGCCACTGCAGCTTGCCGCTGGTCTCGCTATATTTGAAGATCATCCGCCGAAGCACCCGCATCCTGGCGTCCTTCGACATCGCCCAGGCGATGAGCTCGTCATAATAAGCCGCGAGCCGGCCCCCCGCGGGTCCCTCGATGAGCAGGCCGATGTCGCGCCACGCGCCTTGCTCGACCGTGCCGAAATAATCGTCGGCGACGTTGAAGCCGCCGACCAGAATGCGCGCCTTGGCCGATTCGGCATCGGCCAGTGCCAGCTTTTGATGGTTGCGCAGCAAATAGCGTCGGCCATAGGAGGGATGAAAGCGGCAGAAGCGCGCTCCCTTTTCGGACAGTTCGGCAAAATAATCGTCGGGACAGGCGGCGCTTCCAAAACCATCGACCAGCATCGCGACCTCAACCCCGCGGTCGATGGCTCTGACGATCGCTTCGCGCACCATCGCCCCCGACCCGTCGGGCATGAAGATGTAATAGAGCAGCCGAAGGGATGTCCTGGCCCCGTCGATCAGCGCGATCAGCTGGTCGAGCCGTTCGGGGCCGTCGGGCAGGAACGTCAGGCGATTGCCGTCGACGGTCACGGTGCGAGCGGCGCGATCGTCCTCTACCGGCTTGGGAACGGAGGAGTGGGCCGGCTGCGCGGGTTTCGCCATTGGCTTGATGTGGCGGTGCCGGGCGGAGCTGGCAAGGTGGCGATTTCCTTGACGATTGCGACGCGCGTCACTATCTCGCTGGCAATCCCGATACACCTAAAGATTTGCGGAGCGACCCATGGCGCGCGTTACGGTTGAAGACTGCGTTGACAAGATTCCCAACAGGTTCGACCTGGTCCTTGCCGCGGCCCAGCGCGCGCGCCAGATTTCGGGCGGCGCCGACCTGACCATCGATCGCGACCGCGACAAGAACCCCGTGGTCGCCTTGCGCGAGATTGCCGAGGAAACGCTGAAGCCCAAGGAGCTTCACGAATCGATCATCTCCAATCTGCAAAAGGTGCGTGTCGACGAAGAGGACGAGACCGAGGAACTGGCCTCGCTCAGCGAAGCCGCCGAAGCCCTCCGCCTGACCGCTGCGGCGCCGCCGCGTCCGACTCCGTCGGGCGGCGATTACGAATGATCGCCGGGCCTTGGGCCCGATACAACATTTGACTGGTATTGCCTGAGGATCGGTGATTAGACCGATCCATGGTTCCCTTTTCGTTCGCGCAGGAGCAATTTTTCGCGACCGGCGATGGCGCGCTCTACTGGCCGCGCCGCAACGCCTTGCTCCTGGCCGATCTGCACCTTGAGAAGGGGAGCTGGTTCGCCCGGCTTGGGCAATTTCTGCCGCCTTATGATTCGCACGCCACGCTCAGCGCGGTCGCCCGCGCGGTCGGACTGACCGGCGCGACCAGCCTCTATTGCCTCGGCGACAGCTTCCACGACCGTTTCGGCTGCGACCGGCTCCCGGCGACTGCCCGGGCGCTGCTCACCGGCCTTACGGCGGCACTCGATTGGACCTGGATCGTCGGCAACCACGACCCCGGCTTCGCCGACCATTGTGGCGGGCGCATCGTCGAGGAAGCGGTGGTCGACGGCATTATCCTTCGCCACGAGGCCGAGCGCTGCGAGACCCGCCCTGAAATATCAGGCCATTTCCACCCCAAGCTGAGGCTCCACATCAAGGGCCGCAATGTCTCGCGCCGCTGCTTCGTGATGGCGCCGTCGAAACTGATCATGCCGGCGTTCGGGGCGCTGACCGGCGGGCTCGATGCCCACCATCCGCAAATTCTTGGGCAGGTCGGGGGCAAGGCCGCGGCGCTGGTGCCGTTGACCGACCGGTTGCTGCGCTTCCCGCTCGCCGCTTAGGCGGGCGTGACCTCGATCGCCATCGCTCCGCTTGGCGACAGCAGCAGCCGCGCGAACACCGGCCCGCGCTTGCCGAAGGTCGCCGCCTGAAGCTCGTTGCGGGCGTCGTGACGGTCGAACTCGAAGCCGCGTTCGTCGGCCAATTGTTTGAGCCGATCGAGATGGGTGTCGAGATCCTCGATCCCCTCTTCAGGATCGAAACGCATGATTTCCTCAAGATCGTGACCGGGTCCCATCGCCCTTCAATCGCCGCCCGTCGAGCGGAGCGCAAGCCCCGTGGTTGCACCAGTCCCCACCGCCACTTACACCGGCGCCATGAACCACAATCTCCTCGGCCTCGCGCTGGCTGGCCTCCTCGCCGCTCCCGCTGTCGCGCAGACCGCGCCGATCGACTCCAAAACGCAGGCGCGGATCGACCGCATCCTGAAAGGCACGCCGCTGATCGACGGCCACAATGACCTCGCCGAGCAACTCGGCGAATATCACGACGGCGCGATCGCGGGCCTTGCAAGCGGCACCGCGGCATGGCCCGATCATCCCCTGATGACCGACATGGCACGATTGAAGGCGGGCCGGGTCGGCGGGCAATTCTGGTCGGTCTATATCGACGGCACGATCACCGGCGACGAGGCGATCCGCCGCACGATCGAGCAGATCGACATCATCGACCGGGTCATCGCCGCTTATCCGGGCGATCTTGAGCGCGCCCTCACCGCCGACGATATCGTGCGCATCCACAAGGCCGGCCGGGTCGCCTCGCTGATCGGGATCGAGGGTGGCCGCCAGATCGGCGGCAGCCTCCCCGCGCTCAGGCAATTCTACCGGCTCGGCGCGCGCTACATGACCCTGACCCACAACCAGACCACCGAATGGGCCGACAGCGCCACCGACGACCCCAAATTCCACGGCTTGGCGCCGTTCGGGCTCAAGGTCATTGCCGAGATGAACCGCCTCGGCATGCTGGTCGATCTGAGCCACGTTTCGCCCGAAGTCATGCGCCAGGCGATCTCTGCAAGCCGCGCGCCGGTGATTTTCTCCCATTCCTCGGCGCGAGCGCTCAACGATCATCCGCGCAACGTCCCCGACGATGTGCTCGCGCTGGTGCCCGCCAATGGCGGCGTGGTGATGGCCAATTGGGTGCCGGTCTTCCTGTCCAAGGCGGCGCTCGAGCGCGATGCCGCCAAGTCGGCCGAGGAAGCGCGCTTGAAAACGATGATCCGCAACGACACCAAGGCGGTCGCGGCCGGGGTCAAGGCCTGGGAGGGCACCCACCCCGCACCGCCGGTCACGGTCGCCGACGTCGCCGATCATATCGAACATATCGTCAAGATTGCCGGCCACGACCATGTCGGGATCGGCGCCGACCTCGACGGCATCGACGAGGCCCCGGTCGGCCTTACCGGAGTCGACACCTATCCCCTGGTCTTCGCCGAGCTGATCCGCCGCGGCTGGAGCGACGCCGATCTGGCCAAGCTCGCCGGCGGCAATGTCCTGCGCGCGCTGCGCGGCGCCGAAGCGGTGGCGGCTTCGATGAAGGGCGTACCGGCGTCGATGGCGACACTCGAGCCCGCCAAATAAGGGAATACGCCATGGCCGCCACTGCCGACGACGTGGCGGCACGGCCGCATTTGCTGCGCATTCTCGGCGCGGTGTTCGGGGTTGCGGTCGGCGTCGGCTCGATGATCGGGGCCGGCATATTGCGCACCCCGGGGAGCGTCGCGCATTCGGTTCCGGCCTATTGGTGGATCATCGGTCTGTGGGCGTTTGCCGCAGTCCACTGTGCGCTGACCGCCAACATCTGGGCCGAGCTGTTCACGGCGCTGCCCAAGGCGGGTGGCCCCTACGTCCCGCTGCGGCGCATTTTCGGCAATCTTGCGGGCCTTCTGGCCGGCGTGTGCGACGCCTTGAACAGCTCGGCCTCGATCGCCGCGCTGGCGCTCGCCGGGGTCGATTTCCTGTCGCTGACCTGGCCGGCCGCACACGGTTACCCGGTGACCTTGGCTTCCGCCATCATCGCCGCGCTGTTTGGCGTCAATGCGCTCGGCATCCGCGAAGGGCGCGCCGCGCAGATCGCCATGACGGCGATCAAGGTTGGGCTGTTGCTGCTGATCGTCCTGGCGACGTCGCTTCTTCCTCCGGCCGACCCCGTCCCCGTGCGCGACCTCGCGCCGGCAATCGGCCTGGCCGGGATCATTGCCGCTTATCAGCTGGTCAGCGGCGCCTACGCGGGCTGGTCCAACGGAGTCTATTTCGCCGAGGAAGACATCGCTCCCAGCCGCAACATTCCGCGCGCCTTGTTCGGCTCGATCGTCGGGGTCGGCCTGCTCTATCTGGTGATCAATTTCTGTCTGCTCCGGGTCAACAGTGTCGCCGGACTCGGCGCCCAGGATATCCCGGTCGGCGCGCTGATCGCCCGGCTGACCGGCGGTGCCGGACCCGCCTTGCTCGGGATCACCGGCTTCGCACTCATCATCGGCTGTTGTCACGCCAATATGATGGTCGCGCCGCGGATCATCTTTGGCCTCTCACGCGATGGCTTGCTGCCGCGGATCGGAGCGCAGGTCAGCCGCTCGGGAACGCCGCAGGTCGCACTCGTACTGATCACTCTGGCGAGTGCGGCGCTGGCGATGACCGGCAGTTTCGAAGCGGCATTCCGGCTGGTGGCGACGACCGGAGTCGCGCTGGCGCTGGTCCTCGACCTCGCTTTTTTCGCGTTGCGGTTGCGCGAGCCCGCGCTCCCTCGTCCGTATCGCGCGCGCTTCTACCCGTGGCTTCCGGCACTGGCGGTGCTGCTCGACTTCGCTTTCCTCGCCTCGATCCTGTGGTTCGACCCGCTCAGCGGTCTCATCACGCTCGGCACATTGGGCGGCGTCAGCATTGTCTGGCTAGCCGTCCGCCGCTTGCGCCGAGGCGCTCCGCAAGCCACCTAGCCTCGATGTCCGACAATCCGCCGCTCAAGGCCGCCATCATCCCGGTGACTCCGCTGCAGCAGAATTGCACTTTGCTGTGGTGCACGGCGACGATGCGCGGCGCCTTCGTCGATCCCGGCGGCGACCTCGACAAGCTCAAGGCCGCAGCTGCCGACGCCAAAGTGACGATCGAGAAAATCCTCCTGACCCATGGCCATATCGATCATGCCGGGTCCGCCGGCCTGCTCGCCGAGGAATTGGGAATACCCATCGAGGGCCCGCACAAGGACGATATCTACTGGATCGAGCGGCTGCCCGAAGACGGCGCACGCTACGGCATCACCGGCCACTCGTTCACGCCTGATCGCTGGCTCGAGGATGGCGACACGGTGTCCGTCGGCGAACTCACACTCGATGTCCGCCACTGCCCCGGGCACACTCCCGGCCATGTCGTGTTTCACCATCCGCCATCCCGGCTGGCGATGGTTGGCGATGTGCTGTTCAAGGGCTCGGTCGGGCGCTGGGATTTCGTCCACGGCAATCAGCAGGACCTCATCCGCTCGATCACCGAGCGGCTGTGGCCGATGGGCCTCGACACTGCCTTCGTCCCCGGCCACGGCCCGATGTCGACCTTTGGCCACGAACGGCAGACCAATCCTTATGTCAACGATCAGGCGATCGCTTCGGCTTAAAGGGAGGCATCGTTGCCACCGTCGCCGACACTCACCTTATGCAGGTGGCACTAACTGGCGATTCGGAAACCGAGCCAGATATTGATCACAACGGCCACGGCCGCGGTGAGCAGGCTGACCGGTAATGTCATCATCGGCGCCCCTTGTCCGGCACTTGGCACCCCATGCCCGGCCTTGCAACGGCGGCGCTAATCGCTATAGGGACGCACGGTCGCGACGATCGAACCGCCACCGCGGGGCCGAGGGCAACCGAAGCACTGCCGAGATTGGCGCGGATCGTCGCAATTTTTATTGATTTTGCCAAAACCGAAGTGAAGGTGCCTTATGGCTGTCCCCAAGAGAAAAACCTCGCCGTCGAAGCGCAATATGCGCCGCAGCCACCACGCGCTGAGCCCGACGACCTTCCAGGAATGCCCGAATTGCGGGGAGCTCAAGCTGCCCCACAATCTGTGCTCGGCTTGCGGCCACTACAACGGCCGCGAAATCATCTCGCCCGAGGCCTAAGCCCCGAGAGGCCCATATGTCCAAGGGCCCTTGCATAGCGATCGACGCAATGGGCGGGGATTCCGGCCCATCGGTAATGATCGCCGGCGCCGCGCGCGCGCTGCGCAGCGATCCCGACTTGACGTTCATCTTCTTCGGCGACGAGAAATTGCTCGCCGCTGAAGTCCTGTCGCACCGCAATCTGAAATCGCGCGCGACCATCGTCCATTCCCCGGAATCGATCACCGCCAGCGAGAAACCGAGCCAGGCGTTGCGCCGGGCGCGGACCACGTCGATGGGAATGGCCATCGGAGCGGTCAAGGACGGCAATGCCGGCGCCGCTCTGTCGGCCGGCAATACCGGTGCGCTGATGGCGATTTCCAAGCTCGCTTTACGCACCATGCTCGGCATCGACCGGCCGGCGCTCGCGGCGTTGTTGCCGACGCTTGGCGAGACCGATTGCGTGATGCTCGACCTTGGTGCCAACACCGAATGCGATGTCCAGAACCTGGTCCAGTTCGCGGTCATGGGCTCGGCCTATGCCCGGACCGTCCTCAATATCTCCAAACCGCGGGTCAAACTGCTCAACATCGGAACCGAAGAGCTGAAGGGCACGGGCGAAATCAAGGAGGCCGCGGCGCTGCTTCGTGAAGCCGATTATCTGCCGTTTCGATTCGACGGCTTCACCGAGGGCGACCAATTGTCGCGCGGCGGCATCGACGTCATCGTCACCGACGGCTTTTCGGGCAATATCGCGTTGAAGACCGCCGAAGGGACGGCGCGTTTCGTCACCGATCTGCTGCGCCGCGCGTTCAAGAGCTCGCTCCGCTCCAAGGCCGGCTTCGCTCTGTCCAAGCCGGCGCTCAACCTGCTCAAGGTCCATCTCGACCCCAATAATCACAATGGCGCGGTGTTCCTCGGCCTCAACGGGCCGGTGGTGAAAAGCCACGGCGGCGCCAATGCCAAGGGCGTTGCCAACGCCATCATGGTCGCGGCACGGATGGTCCGCAACGACATCACGCGGCGGATCAGCGAGGACCTCGACAATTTCCGCGCCCACGCCTTCAACGGCGGGGCTCAATGACCCGCCGCTCGGTCATCCTCGGCAGCGGCAGCGCTTTGCCGGCGCGGCGGCTCGATAATGAGGAACTGGCCAAGCAGGTCGATACGTCCGACGAGTGGATCGTCGAGCGCACCGGGATTCGAAGCCGCTATATCGCTGGTGAACACGAGACCACCGGCACACTGGCGACTGCGGCGGCGAAAGCGGCGCTGGCTGCGGCTGGACTCGAAGCGCGCGACATCGGGCTCATCGTCCTTGCCACCGCGACCCCCGACCAGACCTTTCCGGCGACCGCGACCAAGGTCCAGGCGGCGCTTGGGATCGACGATTGCGTCGCTTTCGACGTCCATGCGGTATGCACCGGCTTCCTCTATGCGTTGACCGTCGCGGATTCGCTGCTTCGCTCGGGCACCGCGACCAAGGCGCTGGTGATCGGTGCCGAAACCTTCAGCCGGATTCTCGACTGGGAAGATCGCGGCACCTGCGTCCTGTTCGGCGACGGTGCCGGCGCGATCGTGCTTGGCGCGGAAGACGGCGAGCGTGGAATCCTCGCTACCAAGCTCCACGCCGACGGGCGCCACAATGACCTGCTGTATGTCGATGGCGGCCCGTCGACCACCGGCACCGTGGGCAAATTGCGCATGAAGGGCCGCGAAGTGTTCCGCCACGCGGTCGTCAATCTGGCCGCGGTCATGGGCGAAGTGCTCGATCTGGCTGGCCTCAGGGCCGAGGATGTCGACTGGGTGGTGCCGCACCAGGCCAATGCCCGTATCCTCGATGCGACGGCGCGCAAGCTCGGCCTTCCGCCCGAGAAAGTCGTGGTCACCGTCGACCGCCACGCCAATACCTCGGCGGCGTCGGTGCCGCTGGCATTCGACACCGCGGTCAAGGACGGCCGCATCAAGGCCGGCGACGTCGTCGTCCTCGAAGCGATGGGCGGCGGCTTCACCTGGGGAGCGGCCGTGCTGCGCTATTGAAAAAATTCGGAAATTTTTCAAATGTCGAATTGCCGACACGGAATTTATTGGTTAGGCTTTGTTCTGAAGAACGGCGAGGGGAACGCCGTCGAAGCGGGAGAATGACATGGCCGACCTCGGGATCTCCCGGATGGGTAGCGAGGCTGATGCCCACAATACGCTGACTCGTGCCGATCTGGCCGATGTGGTGCACCGCAAACTGGGCCTGTCGCGCGCCGAAAGCGCGAGCCTGGTCGAGCGCGTTCTCCATCACATGTGCTATTCGCTGTCCGACGGCCGCAACGTCAAGATTTCCGGCTTTGGCACCTTCATCCTGCGCGACAAGGGCGAGCGCGTCGGCCGCAATCCCAAGACCGGGATCGAGGTTCCGATCGCGCCGCGGCGGGTGATGACTTTCCGCGCCAGCCAGATCATGCGCGACCGGATCGTCAAGGGCTGATCCGCAGGTGGCGGCCGGAGAGAAAGAACCGGGCGCGCTCAAAACGATCGGCGAATTGTCGCGCGAATTGGGCGTTGCCCAGCACATCCTGCGCTATTGGGAAACCCGCTTCCCGCAACTGCGGCCGATGCAGCGCGCGGGCAACCGCCGATATTATCGCCCGGCGGACGTCGATCTGACCCGACGCATCCATCGCCTCCTCGACCAGGAAGGCTATACCGTCCGCGGGGTTCAAAAGCTCCTCCGCGACAAGAGCGGGGATGCGCCGTCGGTCAGCGGAACCGAAATCCCCGCAGCCGCCGCTCCCGCGCCAGCCGGTTCAGCCGCGGAGGTCCCTGTCCCGGCCCCTGCCCCCTCCCCCGCCATCGACGTCTTCCGCCTGATCGAGATCCGCAACCGCCTTGCTTCGCTGATCGAGGGCTAAGTCCCGTCCGCCAAGCCGCTGCGCGACCCGCGCGATCGCGGCGTCGAGCGGCACCCGGGAAATCGACGCATCCTCGGGAAAAGCCTTGAGCAGACGCGACGGCATCGCCGCCGACAGGATCACGAACATGCCGCGGTCGCCCTGCCGCCGGATCAGCCGGCCGAAGGCCTGCGCCAGCCGCGCGCGCACCACCCGGTCGTCGTAAGCGCTTCCACCGCCGGCCATCCGCCGCGCCGCATGGAGCACGGTCGGGCGCGGCCACGGCACCCGTTCCATCACCACCAGCCGAAGCGAATCGCCCGGCACATCGACCCCGTCGCGCAAGGCATCGGTGCCGAGCAAGGATGCGCGCGGATCGTCGCGGAATATGTCGACCAACGTTCCGGCGTCGATCGGATCGACATGCTGGGCGAGCAACGGCAGGCCTTCGCGCGCCAACCGGTCTGCGATTCGGGCATGAACCGCTTTGAGCCGCTGGATCGCGGTGAACAGGCCAAGGGTTCCGCCGCCGGCGGCCTCGATCAACCGGGCATAGGCGCCCGCGAGCGCAGCAGTGTCGCCGCGCGCGATATCGGTGACGATCAGAACCTCGGACGCGGACGCATAATCGAACGGGCTTGGCGCTTCGAAATGCTCGGCCTTGGACGGCAAGTGCAACGCTCCGGTCCGGGCATCGGCGGTGTCCCAGCCGTCGCCGCCGCGCAAGGTCGCGGAGGTCACCAGCACCCCGTCGGCGGGCGCCAGTACGGCAGCCGCGAGCGGCTTGGTCGGATCGAGCCAGCGGCGATGGATGGCGACGTCATATTCGCGCCCGTCGACCCGCTCGACCGCCAGCCAGTCGACGAATTCGGGGTCGCTCTCGCCGCCGATGCGCGACAGCAAGGCGATCCACGCGGCGATCGTCTCGCGCCTCCAGCCGAGGCCGCGAATCGCTCCATCGACCCGCGCCCGGGCCGCCGAATCGAGCCAGTCTGGAGCGTCTTCGAGCACCGCTTCGAGCCGCCGTCCGAGCGCCGCGAGCGGCTTGTGCAGGGTTTCGAGCATCTCCGCCGCTGCAGCCGCGCCCGACACCAAAGCGCCGTCGGGCTCGGCCAGCTCGGTCTCCAAACCATAGCCGGCTTCCTGGGCCTTGGCCCGGGCGTAAACCGTTCCGCGCACATCCGAGAGGAGCCCTTCGACCGGGCCGAACGGCGAATCCTCGACGATCCGCTGGAGCCAGCCATCGGACGGCAA
>JARXKO010000149.1 GCA_030271595.1 Pseudomonadota bacterium
ATACTCACTTTCCAGGCGAGCGCCTTCGACCACTCGGCCACCGCTCCGCAATTCGCTGGAACGCGGCCTGTAGAGGCGCGGCGGCGCCCGGGCAACAGTGGCCGGCACTTGGTCGCGCACCTTGCCGCGCGCCACCGCCCTCCCCTATGCGGGCGCGATGCGGCGCCATGGACCAGCCCCTTCGGCCGAGGAGATCGAGGCGATCGCGCGCGCCGCGCTGGACGCGCTGCCGCCGGCCTTTGCCAGCCACATCGGGGAGGTCGTGCTGAGCGTCGAGGAATTCGCCGATGAAGTGACTCTGGCCGAGCTCGGCATCGCCGACCCGTTCGAGCTCAGCGGTCTCTACGAAGGCATCCCCTTGACGCAGAAAAGCGTCGCCCAGTCGGGCGGGCTGCCCGACCGGGTGCGGCTGTTCCGCCGGCCGATCCTCGATGAATGGACCGACGGCGAGGACACGCTTGAACATCTCGTCGGCCACGTTCTGATTCACGAAATCGGCCATCATTTCGGACTTGGCGATTCCGACATGCATGCCCTTGAGGTCAGCGCCGGATGACTGCGTTGCTGCGGTTTCAAGGGGTCGCGCTGACCCGCGGCGGGCGCATGTTGTTCGAGGGACTCGACCTCTCGCTCGAAGCCGGCAGTGCGCTAATGATCAGCGGGCCCAACGGCAGCGGTAAGTCGAGCCTGCTGCGGCTCGCCGCCGGCCTTCTTCATGCCCGGCGGGGCGCGGTCGCAGCGCAGCGGGCGGCGCTCGCCGATGACAACCACGCCCTCGACCGCGAACTGCCGTTAGCGCGCGCGCTCGGCTTTTGGACAGGGCTTGCCGGGCGCGGTCAATCGCTCGATGCGGCAATGACCGCGATGGGCCTGACCGCGCTCGCGCGCGTCCCGGTGCGGTTGCTGTCGTCGGGCCAGGCCAAGCGTGCGACGATCGCCCGGGTCATCACCTCGGGCGCACCTCTATGGCTGCTCGACGAGCCGCTGAACGCGCTCGACCGCGACGGCGCGGACCGGCTTGCCGGGGCGATCGCAGCCCATCGCGCGGGCGGCGGGGCGGTACTCGCCGCGTCGCACGTGCCGCTGCCGGGTGAGTGGCGTCAACTCGAGCTCGGCCGTTGATCGGCAATCTCATCGCGCGCGATTTGAGGCGTGGCTTTGCGGGTGCGGCGTGGCTCCCGGTGGCCTTCTTCCTGCTGGTGGCGGCGCTGTTCCCCTTCGCTGTCGGACCCGACGCGCAGTTGTTGGCGCGAGTCGGTCCCGGCGCCCTGTGGATCGCCGCCTTGACCGCGGCGCTGATGCCGATCGAGCGGCTGATCGAGCCCGACCGCGCCGACGGCGTGCTCGATCAGCTGGCGCTTCACGGCCTTGCCGATGAGGCGGTCGCTGCGGCCAAGATCGTCGCCCATTGGCTAAGCTTCGGGCCGCTGCTGATCGCCGCCACGCTGCCCGCGGCAGTCCTGCTCGGCCTCGACCAAGCCGCGCTTGGTCGGGTGCTGGTGTCGCTCGCGGTCGGGACTCCCGGGCTTGCGGCACTTGCAGTGATGATCGCCGCGGTCACCGCGGGCCTGCCGCGCGCCGGATCGCTGGCCGGCCTGTTGCTGTTCCCGCTGGCGGTGCCGCTGCTGATCTTCGGTTCGGCTTATGCCAGCGCCGGCGGCAATGGCGCATTGCTGCTCGAGGCGGCGATTGCGCTGGGACTGAGCGCGATTGCGCCGTTCGCAGCCGGCGCCGCGATCCGCGCCGGCCGGACCTAGTCTTTCGACCAGCGGGCGAAGATCGCGGTCGGAAGCAACAGCCCGCGCGCTTCCTCGCGCACCGCCATTTCTCCAACTTCGACCTGCCCGCCAAGATCACCAAGCGTCTGGCGGACCAGCTCGCCGATCGCCAGCGCCGACATCCTCACCGCGTAGACGGTAAGAACGAGGAAGCGGCTGTCGCCATCGAGCAATTTGCGGCAATCGGCGAGCAAGGGCGCCAGATTCTCCTCGAGCCGCCACAATTCACCGTCGGGTCCGCGGCCGAACTTGGGCGGGTCGAGCAGGATGCCGTCGTAGCGCTTGCCGCGGCGGACTTCGCGCGCGGTAAACTTCGAGGCGTCATCGACCATCCAGCGGATCGGCCGATCGGCCAGTCCCGAGAGCACGGCATTGGCCTTCCCCGCCTCGACCGATTTCTTCGACGCGTCGACATGGACAAGCCGCGCCCCTGCCTCGCTCAGCATCAGGCTACCGACCCCGGTGTAGCCGAACAGGTTGAGGATCTCGGCGCCATCGGCGCGGGCGCGCATCCAGTCCCATTGCGGCGCCATGTCGGGAAAAAAGGCGAGATGGCGGAAGGGGGTCAACGAGGCGTTGAAACGGACGGCTCCGCGGCTCAATTCCCATTGCCGCGGCACCGCGCGGTGCTCGACCCAGCGCCCGCCGCCCTCTTCGTCCGATCCGGGGACGAAGCTTGCATCGGGGTCCCACGCGTCACTCGCCGGCGCCCACATCGCCTGCGGTTCAGGGCGAACGACCGTCACCGGGCCATAGCGCTCCAGCTTCTGTCCATGGCCGCAATCGATAAGACCGTAGTCGGGCCAGGGCTCGGCGATGATCGTCGCGAGCTCGGCGCTCATGGCTTCGACGCGCCGCTCTCGTTCCTGCGCCGCAGCGCGAGCACGTAAATCACCAGCGCGATGAGAGCGAAGGCGAACCAGGTCGCGGCATAGCCCTTGTGCCCGGCGGGGGTGACAGCGCTGACCGTTTCGACACTCGGCGGTTTGCTTGCCTCAAGTCCCGGCGCGGGGGTCGCCGCGACCAGCCGCATTTGCGAGCGGCGGTCTGGAACGATGATGCCGCTGACCAGCCCGCCGCGCCACGGCGACCTGGCATTAGGGTTTTTCGACCAGCCAATTTCGACACTCATCCCCGGCCCTTCGGCGCCGGTCGCGCAATCGACGATCAGGACGTAGCCCGGCTCCCCGCCGAGACTTTCGCCGGCGGCCGCGCGGCTTGCGACGGGGCGCAGGCAATTGCCGGTGGCGTGACGGAACAGGGGCAATTGGCTGGGCTTGGGCCAGACGCTTGGCCAGGTGATGGGGGGCTGGCTTTCGGCTTTGGCGTAGGTCGCGAGCAGTCGCTGCTTCCATCCGGCGCGCTGGAGCTGCCACACGCCAAGGCCGATCATCGCCGCCACCGCCAGCGCAACCAGGATCGTCGGAATGAGCGGCACCTTGCGGATCATCGGGTGATCCTGCCTTCGCGCGCGCGATGCTTATATTCCTGGGCGAGCAGCGCGGCCTTGGCCAGCCGAAGCCCGCCGACCGTGAGCGCCGCCGCGACCGGGATCCAGATCAGATGCACCCACCATGGCGGGGTGAACGCAAGCTCGACCCAGATCGCGCCGCCGGTGACGATCGCACCGACGATGAGGATGAGGAAGGCCGCCGGTCCGTCGCCGACGTTGAAGGTGCTGTAATCAAGCCCGCAGCCCCGGCATCGGTCAGCGAATTTTATTGCCCCGTCGAACAGGCCCGGCGCTCCGCAGCGCGGGCAATGGCCGCGCATTGCGGCGGCGAACGGGTCGAGCCCGGCCCCTGAACCCTCAGGCGGCGAGCCCTGACCCATGTCAGCCGGCGTGCGGCGCGCCCCAGCCGCCCCAGACGTAGATCGAGGTGAACAGGAACAGCCACACCACGTCGACGAAATGCCAGTACCAGGCGGCGGCTTCGAACCCGAAATGCTGGCTGGGCGTGAAATCGCCGCGGCGCGCGCGCAAGTAGCAGACGGTCAGGAAGATCGTCCCGACGATGACGTGGAAGCCGTGAAAGCCGGTCGCCATGAAGAAGGTCGCGCCATAGATATTGCCTTTGAAGGCAAATGGCGCGTGCGCATATTCCCACGCCTGGATGCTGGTGAACATCAGGCCCAGGCCGATGGTCAGCAGAAGCCCGAGCTTGAGGCCCTTGCGGTCGCCGTTGATGAGGCAATGGTGGGCCCAGGTGACGGTCGTTCCCGAGCACAACAGGATCAGGGTGTTGAGCAGCGGGAAGCCCCACGGGTTGAGCACTTCGATGCCCTTGG
>JARXKO010000150.1 GCA_030271595.1 Pseudomonadota bacterium
GCGCGTCGATCATCATCGCCAGCCGTTCGATCCCCGCCGCCCAGCCGACCGCCGGCGTGGGCGGCCCGCCCAAGGTTTCGATCAGCCCGTCATAGCGCCCGCCGGCGAGCACGGTCCCCTGAGCGCCCAGCCGGTCGGTGACGAATTCGAACGCGGTGTGGCGGTAATAATCGAGCCCGCGGACCAGCCGCGGCGCGCGTTCCCAGCGCACCCCGACCGCATCGAGTCCGGCGCAGACCTGGGCGAAAAAGTCAGCCGCCTCGGGGGTGAGGAAGTCGTCGATCGGCGGCGCGCTGTCGACGATCGGCCAGTCGGCATGGGCCTTGCTGTCGAGAATCCGTAGCGGGTTGCGTTCGAGCCGCGCCACACTGTCTTCGCTGAGCGATCCGCTATGAGCCGAGAAATGTTCGAACAAGGCGTCGCGCCATTTCGCCCGGGTCTCCGGGTCGCCGAGCGTATTGAGCATCAGCACGGCGCCCTCGCCAATCCCCAATTCCTTGAGCAATTGGTCGGCGAAGGCGAGCAATTCGACGTCGGCTTGCGGCTCGGCGGCGCCGATAATCTCGGCATCGAGCTGGTGGAATTCGCGGAAGCGGCCCTTTTGCGGACGCTCATAGCGGAACGCCGAACCGTGGGTCGCGACCTTCAGCGGGGCGAACTGCTGCCACCCTTCGCTCAGATAGGCGCGGGCGATCCCGGCGGTGAATTCGGGCCTGAGCGTGATCCCCTCGCCGCCGCGATCGTCAAAGCTGTACATCTCCTTTGACACGACATCGGTGGTCTCGCCGATGGTTCGGGCGAACACCTGGCTATGCTCGATGGTCGGCACCTCGACCCGGCGGAAGCCGTAGAGCCGGCGCACGCGATCGAAGGCGGCGACCACCGCCGCGAGGCGGTCGGCGTCTTCTCCGAGCAGGCTTTGGGTGCCGCGAACGGCTTGCAATGTAGTCATTGGCGCGCGCTTAAGCACATTTCGCGGCAAAGCGAAAAGGGCCGATCGACCAGCGGGCGCTCTGGCCGGCCAATCGGGCCTAAGCGGTCACCCGAAGCGCGCCGATCGCGGCGACGATGGCGAGGATGAGGAGCAGCCGGACACTCGTCGACGGTTCGTTGAAGAACGCCATCCCGACGAGCACCGTGCCGACCGCTCCGATGCCGCCCCACACCGCATAGGCAGTACCCATCGGAATCGTGCGCGAGGCCAGTTCGAGCAGCGCCATGCTGATCGCCACGCTGACCAGGAAGGCAAGCGTCCATTGCCAGTTGCGAAACCCGTCGACAAACCGCAAGGAGGTGGTGAAACCGACTTCGAACAGGCCCCCGATGATTAGCCACAGCCAATTCACTTCGCATCTCCCTGCGCCCAATCGTCCGATTGATAGTTGAACCGGCATGGCAGGCATCAAGAGGCTCGGCAATCGCATTGCCCCGGCGCGGTTCATCATCTTTTTCGTCATGCTCGGCGCGTCAATCGCGCTGGCGACATTGATCGCGCCGTGGTGGCGATCGGTGATGATCGGCTTCGACCTGTCCTCGCTGGTGTTCATCGCCAGTTGCGTCCGGCTGTTTTTCGCAAAACCCGCGGAGATGCGCAAAATCGCGCTTGAGAACGACGCCAACCGGGCGATCCTCCTGTTCCTCGCCTTCGCGCTTGGAGTGGTCATCCTGGTCGCCGTCGGAAGCGAGATGGCGGGCAGCAAGCATAGCGGGCCGATCGACATCGCGATCACTATCGTTACCTTGCTGGTCGCCTGGTTCTTCGGCAACACCGTCTATTCCTTGCATTATGCGCATCTCTATTATTCGAGCGATGACGGCGGCAGGGACCGCGCCGGGATTACCTTTCCGGGCGGCGACAAGACCCCGACCTTTTCGGATTTCGTCTATCTCGCCTTCACCATCGGTTCGGCCCTGTCGGTGTCGGACAATACCATCACGTCGCCCCATATCCGCCGCGTGGTCACGCTCCACACCATCGTCGCCTTCATCTACAATGTGGGGATTTTCGCGCTGACCGTGAACATGCTCGCCGGCAAGGGCTAGGCGATCGCCTCCATTTCCGGTTCGGTCGCCGCCGCAGCCCCCTTGCGCGCGGCGATCAGGCAGCCGCCGACGATCAGCAGTGCGCCAGCCAGAGTCAGGCGCGAAACCGTTTCGCCGAACACCAGCCAGCCGAGCGCGGCCGCCCACAGGAACGCCGAATATTCCGTGACCGACAAATAGCCCGCCTGGCCGCGCGCATAGGCGTAAGCGAACAGCAACACCCCGCTGGTCGACATCAGCGACGCGGCAACGAGCAGCGGCCAGTGCCCGCCGGGCCAGGCGACTCCACCCATGAACGGCAGCGTCAGGATCAGCATCAGCGCGATCGTCGCATTCTGGAAGAAGGTGATCTCGGGCGGTCTGGCGGCCATCGCCTGGGCGCGCATGAGCACGATATTGACCGCATAGCACACCGCCGAAAACAGGATCGCAGCGCTGCCAAGCAAGGCCTCGCGGCCGAGTTCGGCGCGGGCTTGGCCGAGCAGGATCAGCGCCACGCCGGCAAAGGCGACGAGCGACCCGCCGATGACCGCCGGCCCGGGCTTTTCGCCGAGGAACAGGGCCGACAACGCGAGCGCGATCAGTGGCGCGATGAAGGTCAGCGCGATGGCCTGCGCCATCGGCGTCCGCCCAAGCCCCCAGAAGAACGCCACCCCCATGAAGGTGATGATAATCCCCCGCCCGATATGGAGCCGCAGTGTCTTGCGATCAGGCCATGATGTGCGCCTGGGCAGATAGAGCGCCGCGCCGAAGGTCGCTCCAAGTAGCGACCGCCACACGCTGGTGACGTAGATGCCGAGCGCGAGGACGAGGACCTTCATCACCGCGTCCATGATCGACAGCACGCTGACTGCCGCCAGCGCGACCGCGAAAGCGAGGAGCGGACGCTGGGCGACGCGGTTCATCGCTCCGCGCCTAAAGGATCATTGGGCTGCGTCCAGCACCCTGTCGCTCGCGGTGGCGGCTTCGATCTCCGCCGCTTTGGCCTCGACCAGGCGGACGATATGCTCGATCATCCCGGCGTTCTCGACATGGTGATCGGTGACGCCCGATAGATAGACCATGTGCTTGCCGTTGCCGCCGCCGGTGATGCCGATGTCGGTTTCGCGTGCTTCGCCGGGACCGTTTACGACGCAGCCGAGCACGCTGAGACTCATCGGCGTCTTGATATGCTGCAACCGCTCCTCGAGTTTCTCGACGGTGCGGATGACGTCGAACCCCTGCCGCGCGCAGCTCGGGCACGACACGACCCGCACCCCGCGGCTGCGGATGCCGAGCGCTTTGAGCATCTCATAGCCGACCCGGACTTCTTCCTCCGGCTCTGCCGACAAGGACACGCGAATGGTGTCGCCGATCCCCGCCCACAGCAGATTGCCCATGCCGATCGCGCTTTTGACGGTGCCGCCGATCAGTCCGCCGGCCTCGGTGATGCCGAGATGGAGCGGGCAATCGACCTGGTCGGCGAGCTGCTGGTAAGCGGCGACGGCGAGGAATACATCGCTCGCCTTCACCGCCACCTTGTACCTAGTGAAGCCATGGTCCTCGAGGATCCGGATATGGTCGAGCGCGCTTTCGACCAAAGCTTCGGGGCAGGGCTCGCCATATTTCTCGAGCAGGTCCTTTTCGAGGCTCCCGCCATTGACCCCGATGCGGATCGCGCAGCCATTGGCGCGGGCCGCGGCGACGACTTCGCGGACCCGTTCCTCCGACCCGATATTGCCCGGGTTGATGCGCAGGCAGGCGGCGCCGGCGTCGGCCGCCTCAAGCGCCCGCTTATAATGAAAATGGATGTCGGCGATGATCGGAATGCGCGATTCGCGGACGATGTCGCGCAGGGCCGTGGTGCTCGCGACGTCGGGGCACGACACCCGAATGAGATCGGCGCCGGCTTCGATGCAGCGGTCGATCTGGGCGATTGTCGCCGCCGCGTCGCTGGTCAGCGTGTTGGTCATGGTCTGGACGGTGACCGGCGCATCGCCGCCGACGGCGACATTCCCGACCATGATCT
>JARXKO010000151.1 GCA_030271595.1 Pseudomonadota bacterium
TCAAGGACGAAGACATCGACAAGATGGTCAAGGAAGCCGAGCAGTTCGCCGACGACGACAAGAAGCGGCGCGCCGAGGCCGAGGCCAAGAACAATGCCGAGAGCCTCATTCATTCGACCGAGAAGCAACTCGCCGAGCACGGCGACAAGGTGTCGGCCGAGATCAAGACCGAGATCGAGACCGCGCTGGCCGAAGCCAAGACCGCGGTCGAGAGCGGCGATCCCGAGCAGATGACCGAGAAGACCAATGCCCTGACCCAGGCGGCGATGAAGCTTGGCCAGGCGATGTACGAGCAGCAGCAGGCCGCGGGTGGCGATGCCGCTGGCGGCGCTGCCGGCGGTGAAGCGCCGGGCGCCGGCGAGGAAGCACCGCAGGAAGACGTGGTCGATGCGGAATTTTCCGAAGTCGACGACGAGCACAAGTCCTGATCGTGCAGTGATTAGGTTCGTCCTGGGCCTGTCGCAGGGCTGCCCTCCTCCCATCGCGGAGAAGACGGGCAGGGCTTCGACAGGGTCAGCCCGAACTTCTTGGGGTGGGTAGAGCGTGGCTGAGACCGATTATTACCAGCTGCTCGGCGTTCAGCGCGGGGCCGACGATGGAGCGATCAAGGCCGCCTATCGCAAGGCGGCGATGGAGTGCCACCCCGACCGCCACGGCGGTTGCACCGACAAGGAAGCGCGGTTCAAGGCCATCAGCCAGGCCTATGACGTCCTCAAGGACCCGCAGAAGCGCGCCGCCTATGATCGCTTCGGCCACGCCGCGTTCCAGAACGGCGGCGGCGGTGGCGATCCGTTCGCCGAGGCCGGGTTCAACGGTTTCTCGGACATATTCTCCTCGATCTTCGGCGAGTTCATGGATCCGCGCGGGCAGCGCCAGAATGCCGCGCGCGGCGCCGACCTGCGCTACGATATCGAACTGAGCCTCGAGGAAGCGTTCGCCGGCCTCGAGAAGACCGTCACGCTCGACGCGCTTGGCAAATGCAGTAAATGCGAGGGACGCGGCTGCGCCAAGGCCGACAATTGCGCCGAGACTTGCGGCACCTGTGGCGGCGCCGGCAAGGTCCGCGCGCAGCAGGGCTTTTTCGTAGTCGAGCGCGGCTGCCCGACTTGCCGTGGCAGCGGCCAGGTCATTTCCGATCCATGCGGCAATTGCGGCGGCGAAGGCCGGGCGCTCAATCAGCGCAAGCTGTCGGTCAACATTCCCGCGGGGGTCGACGAGGGCACGCGAATCCGGGTCGCCGGCGAGGGCGAGGCGGGGGTCCGCAATGCCGCCAGCGGCGACCTCTATCTGTTCGTCCACATGAAGCGCCACGCGATTTACGCGCGCGAAGGCACCAACCTCATCGCCGAATGCCCGGTCAGCTTCACCACCGCCGCGCTGGGCGGGTCGATTACGCTGCCGGGGATCGACGGTAAGCCGGTCGAAATCAAGATTCCCGCCGGGCTCCAGTCGGGCGAGCAACTGCGCCATCGCGGTTCGGGCATGAGCGTGCTCAACGGCCGCGGGCGCGGCGATATGATTGCCCGGGTGCTGGTCGAAACCCCGACCCGGATGAGCGCCGCCCAGAAGAAATTGCTCGAAGAGTTCCGCGGCAGCGAGACCGGCGACGAATGCCCGGCGATGAAGGGCTTTTTCGCCCGCGTGAAGGATATGTTCGGGGCTTAGCTGGCGCGCTCGCGCGCGGCGATTTCGAGCGCCAGCACACGAGCAAATAATTCGAGCCCCGACAAGCGCGCGAGCCCGGCCATGCGCGGATAGCCGTGACAGGCGCTGATCATCCCCCATTGCCGATCGCCGACCATCAGAGGAACGACGAGACCGGCCCGTGCTCCGGCGCTTTTGACATGGCGCTCAAGCTCTCCCGATTGCGATGCCAGCAGCGAGCGGCCAAGATTCACGGTGCGTCGGGAATCGTCGAAGAGCATTGCACAGCGCACCGCTTCAACATCGCCAACCGCCTGGGTTCGGTCGCAGACCGGGGGCGGCGCACCATTGGGCGAAATAGCGGCGCGCGCGCGCTTGCAGCTGGCAATCAGCTCCCCATCGCAGCGCCAGATGGCGATCTGGTCAAAGCCCATCATCGCCCGGACGCAGCGCGCGGCCTCCTCCGCCAGCGATTGCACGCCAACCAGCGGCGCGCAACGCCGCGCTGTTCGTTCGACCAAGGCGGCGACATCGAGCCCTTCGGGATCGGCTGCTGGAAGGACATCGATCAGCGCGCTTCCGTCCACGACCTGAACCAATAGATCGAATGCCGTGCCGCCTTCGACCAGGGGCAGATGGAACAGCCGCTCGGCGCCATCGCTGCTGCCGATCAGGGCCATGCGGTTGCGCAGCGCGTGCAGGGCGTCGGGATGAAATACCGCCGCGACCTGCCGGCCAAGCATTTCGGCGGGCGCGAGCGCAAGGAAGTCGGCGACGTTGTTCGAAACGGCCGCGATCCGCCAATCGGGCGCGATCACAGCAACAAGGCCGAGCGGCTGCGCCGTCGGCGTGGCGCTATTCCCCGAATAGCCGGGCGAAGATCGTGTCGACATGCTTGAAATGATAATCGAGATCGAACAGCCCTTCGAGCTCGGCGGCGGGCAATTTGGCGGTCACGTCGGGATCGGCCTTGAGCAGGTCGAGCAGGGACAACTGGCCGTCGGAATCCCACACTTTCATCGCGTTGCGCTGGACCAGGGCATAGCTGTCTTCGCGGCTCATTCCGGCCTGGGTCAGCGCCAGAAGCACGCGCTGCGAGTGGATCAGCCCGCCCATGCGGTCGAGATTCGTGCGCATGCGGTCGGGATAGACGAGCAATTTGTCGATGACATTGGTCAGCCGGGCGAGTGCGAAATCGAGGGTGATCGTCGCGTCGGGACCGATGAACCGCTCGACCGAGGAATGCGAAATGTCGCGCTCGTGCCACAAAGCGACATTTTCAAGCGCCGGAGTGACATAGCCGCGGACCATCCGCGCCAGGCCGGTAAGGTTTTCGGTCAGCACCGGGTTGCGCTTGTGCGGCATCGCCGAGCTGCCCTTTTGCCCGGGCGAGAAATATTCCTCGGCCTCGAGCACTTCGGTGCGCTGGAGATGGCGGACCTCGATCGCCAGCCGCTCGATCGAGCTGGCGATGACGCCGAGCGTCGCAAAGAACATCGCGTGGCGGTCGCGCGGGATGATCTGGGTCGATACCGGCTCGGGGGTCAGGCCGAGTTCGGCGGCGACATGCGCTTCGACCGAAGGCGGGACATTGGCGAAGGTCCCGATTGCGCCCGAAATCGCGCAGGTGGCGATGTCGTCGCGCGCCGCAACCAGCCGGGCGCGGTTGCGGGCGAATTCGGCATGGGCCTGGGCCAGCTTCAAACCGAAGGTCGTCGGCTCGGCGTGGATGCCGTGGCTGCGGCCCATGGTCGGGGTCAGCTTGTGCTCGACCGCGCGCCGTTTGAGCACCGCAAGCAAGGCGTCGAGGTCGTCCAGCAGCAGATCGGCGGCCTGCTTCAATTGCACCGCCAGCGCGGTGTCGAGCACGTCCGAACTGGTCATGCCCTGGTGAAGCCAGCGCCGCTCCGGTCCCAATTTCTCGCCGGCCCAGGTGAGGAAGGCGATGACGTCGTGCCTGGTCACCGCCTCGATGGCGTCGATCGCGGGCACGTCGATGTCGCCCAGCGCGTTGGCGTCATAGGCCTTGCGGATGGTCGCTGCGTCGGCGGCGGGGATCATCCCCACCTTGCCCATCGCCTCGGCCGCGAAGACCTCGATCTGCCACCAGATGCGGTAGCGGTTTTCGGCCGACCAGATGGCGGTCATCGCCGGGCGGGAATAGCGTGGGATCATATACGGAGCGGCTAGCAGAGGCTGCCAAAAGCTTCAAATCAACCCGCTCGCCTTCATGCTTGTGCGCCCGTTCGCCCCAACGATGACATGGTCGTGGACCGTCACCTTCATATGCCGGCCGGCTTCGACCAGGTCGCGGGTCAGGCGGATGTCCTGGCTGCTCGGCGTCGGATCGCCCGAGGGGTGGTTGTGGACGATGATCAGCGCGGTCGCGCC
>JARXKO010000152.1 GCA_030271595.1 Pseudomonadota bacterium
GCTCAGCCCCGCCGCATCGCCATCCGGTCGCGGCCGTAGAAATCGTCGAAATAGACGATCTGGGTGCCGCTCGGAACCGCGGTCAGATAGGTCAGGTAAATCGGCATCAGCTGCGGCAACGGGACTTTCTGCTCGGGTGCCGCCCCCTTGGCCGCGAGCGGCCGGCCGTACATCCACCGCGCCAGCCGCGCCGCATCCTCGAGCCGGACGCAGCCATTGCTCTGCAGCCGCGCCGCGTCGTCGATCTTTTCCTGCTCGGGGGTGTCGTGGAGCCAGATCCCCTGCGCGTTGGGGAACATGAACTTCATCTTGCCCATCGAATTGGCCGGGCCCGGCTTTTGCCTCATGCGCGCCTGCAGCGTGCCCGCGGCGACCGCGTGCCAGTCGATCGACATCGGGTCGATGACATGGGCGTTGGCGGTCCAGTCGGACAGCACTTCATAGCCCTTGGCCTTGAAATAGGAGCGGCCCTGCTTGAGCACATTGGGGGCCAGCCGGCGCGCGGTGATGTCGGCCGGCGAATTCCAATAAGGGTTGAGCGCGGTGTAGCGGATGAAGGCGTTCATCATCGGCGTCTGGGCAATCGGATCGGGCCGGCCGGCGACGACCCGCATCGAATCGACCACCTGCCCGTCCTCGTACATATAGAGCCGCTGGGCGGCGGCGTTGACGATGATGTAGCGGTGGCCGCCGGCGGGCAGCGCCCGGGCCCGCTCCATGTTGATTCTGAGCAGCCGTTCCTCATTGCTGTTGCGGTACACCCGGCTTGCAAGCGCCTGGCGCAGCTTGCCGTAGATCGGGCTCATCCAGCCGAGCTGGGCGACATAGTCGGCGAGCGCCGGGGCGGCGGCTGCATCGGCCAGGATCTGCGCCGGGGACGGCGGAGCGGGCTTCAATTCCTTGTCGACGTAGATGATCCCGATATTGGGGTCGTGGCGCGAATCGCGGACATAGGCGACCAGCGCGTCGTCCAACATGCGTTGCGCTTGGCCCTGCGCCGCCGGATTGCCCGACGCCGCGGCCTCGACCGCCCGCGACAGACCGTTGATATTGTAGGTCTTGGGATTGAGTCCCTCGACCTTGGCGGTGGCGATCAATTGCACCAGCTGCCGGGCCGCGGCCGGGGAGCCGTTGGCGAACCACACCGGAGTCGCGGCGCGCACCGCCGGCGCGGGCTGCGGCGCGGCGCTCGCCGGGGCCAGGTACAGCGCCGGACCGGCGGCGATCGCGCTCGCCAGTAGGAAGGTCGTCAATCGTTTCATTGCACGTGTCGCTTTCTCAAAATCATCGCCGCCCGTCTTGCACGAGCGCGTTTAACCGCGGCTGAAGGACAAGCCCATTGCCCACCCTCGATCCCGCACCAACGCTCCAACTGGGCAAAGCGTTCGATCCGGGCCTGTTTCGTCCCGGGCTGCAACCGCGGCGGCACCGTGCTATGGCCTCAGCCGACGAGGAGAAATCCATGCCGCAATATGTCATCGAAAGGGAAATGCCCGGGGTCGGCAAGCTCAGCGAAGCGGATGTGACCCTTGCGTCACAGGCTTCATGCAAGGCGCTGCGTGAAATCGGGCCGGCGATACAGTGGGTCCACAGCTACGTTACCGACAACAAGCTCTACTGCATCTATCGCGCTCCGAATGAGGACATGATCCGCGAGCATGCCCAGCTCGGCGGCTTTCCATGCAACAAGATCGCGTTGATTCATCGCACGATCGACCCCACGACTGGCGAAGCATAATCATTGACTGCTAACAGCCCGCCAACGCTCACTGGCCGGTTCCAGATATTTCGCGCTGCGGGTGGACCATGACCGACGTCTTCATATCCTATGCCCGGCCCGACGAAGCGGAGGCGGCACTCGTCGCCAAACAATTGCGCGCGCTTGGTCATCAGGTGTGGAGAGACGAGGATCTTCCGGCTCACCGAGTCTATGGGGAGGTCATCGAGGAGCGGCTCAAATCGGCCAAGGCAGTGGTGGTTCTGTGGTCGGCGGAGGCCGCCCGGTCGCAATGGGTCCGCGCTGAAGCGGACACCGCGCGATCGCTGGCGACGCTGATCCAGGTGAGCCTCGACGGGACGATTCCGCCGCTTCCATTCAACCAGATCCAGTGCGCGGATTTGAATGGTTGGGCGGGCGAGGAACAAACCCCAGGGTGGCGCAAGCTTGCGGCCAGTGTGATGGCGCTGGCGCCGCCGGCGGCCGCTCCGAGCGCCGCGAGACCGATGCGCGACCCGGGCAAGTGCGCCATTTGCGTGCTGCCATTCGCCAACATGAGCGGGGATGCCGAACAGGAATATTTCAGCGATGGAATCAGCGAGGACATCACGACCGATCTGTCCAAGGTTTCGGCCCTCGGAGTGATCGCTCGCAACACCGCCTTCACCTTCAAGGGCCAGTCGGTCAACGTTTGCGAAGTGGCCGCGAAGCTGGGCGTCAGCCACGTCCTGGAAGGCAGTGTTCGCAAGGCCGGCGGACGGGTTCGGATCAACGCCCAGCTGATCGACGGCGCGACTGGCGACCATGTCTGGGCCGAGCGCTACGACCGCGACCTGGAGGATATTTTCGCAATCCAGGACGAGATCACCAAGGAGATCGTCGCCGCCCTCAAGCTCAAGCTGTTGCCGCAGGAGAAGCAGGCGATCGAGCAGCGCGGCACGACCAATGCCGACGCGTACAATCTCTATCTCCTGGCCCGGCAATATTGGGTGACCGGCAATCACGGAGACCCGCGACGCGAGGAGCGGGTGATGCGGATTTGCGGCCGGGCAGTGGAGATCGATCCCCAATATGCGCAGGCCTGGGCGTTGCTGGCGATCGCCCAATCGAGCCTGTGCTACGGCTATGGGCGCGAGGTCGACGACGGCTTTGCCGCGGCGCATTGCGCCTTGTCGATCGACCCCGCAATCGCCGATGCGCATCTGCCGATGGTCAAACGGTTCGAGCAGCGCGGGCTCCACGCGGAAGCCGACTCCCAGATGGAGGAAGCGGTCCGGCTCGGTCCCGATTCCTGGGAGGTCAACAAGGAAGCAGGCCGGCTCGCCCTCGGCCGGCGCGACATTGAGAAGGCGACCCGCCATTATGAGAAAGCGGCGGAGGCGATGGAAGGCGACTTCCACGCCTGGGCCATGCTGTCCACCTGCTACCGCGCCCTCGGGCTCGACGATAAGCTTCGTAATTCCGCCGGCAAGATGGTCTCCGAAGCGGAAAAAGCGATCCAGCAAGACCCCAGCAACGGCGCCGCGCTGGGGATTCTCGCCGGCGGCTATGCGCTCCTTGGTGACGAGGAGCGATCCCGCGAATGGATCGACCGCGCGATCCTGATCGATCCCGACAACGTCAACATGCGCTATAATTTCGCCTGTGTCCTCGCCGGCCATCTGGGCGACTCCGAGGAGGCGCTGAAAATGCTCCAGCGCGTGCTGGCAGGCGCGCAGGAGTATATGATCCGCATCGCCGAGACCGATCCCGATCTCGACAGCTTGCGCGACGACAAGCGCTTCGTGGACATGCTCCTCACCGCCAGGAAGCGCCTCGGCATCGAACGGCAGACAGACACCCGGGAGGGCGCTTAAGGGACCAACACCGTGTCCTCGGCTCTGGCCGCCAGTCCCGGATAATCGAGCGTGTAGTGGAGCCCGCGGCTTTCGTGGCGCGACAGCGCCGAACGGATGATGAGGTCGGCGACCTCGACCAGGTTGCGCAATTCGATAAGGTCGGCAGTAACCCGGAAATTGCGGTAATATTCGGCGACCTCGCGGCGCAGCAAATCGGTCCGGTGCTTGGCCCGTTCGAGCCTTTTGGTGGTGCGCACGATGCCGACATAATTCCACATGAAGCGGCGGATTTCGCCCCAGGTCTGGGTGATCACCACTTCCTCGTCGCTGTCGGCGACCCGGCTTTCGTCCCACGGCCGGATCGCTGGTGGCGCAGGCAGCTCGTCCCAATGCGCGTCGATATGCTGCGCCGCCGCTTCGCCGAACACGAGGCATTCGAGCA
>JARXKO010000153.1 GCA_030271595.1 Pseudomonadota bacterium
CTAACCGCCGATCCATTTGGCGACGTCGGCGGCGACCTGGTTGGCGGCGTCGTTGAGCGCCGAGCCGACGGTCGCGGCGGTGCCGTCGGACGGCGCCGTGCCGGTGAAGCGGCGCGATTCGATATGGCTTCCGCCTTCGGTCGACAACGCCGCATCATATTGGACGACGACTTGGCCGGTGCCCGAATCATAGCCGAATTTCTGCAGCTGCCCGGTCACCAGAAGGCCCGGGTCGAGGGTCGACTGGGAAGGATCGAGAACCACCCGCCCGGTCGTCCGGCGGACGGTTTCGGACAGCAATCGCTGGAACAGCCGGTCGGGCTCGTCGACCAGCTGGACGTCCTTCACATATTGCACCTGGGTCGGCCCGCGATCGACCGCGACGCGGGTCGTGCGCAGCGCCTTGTCGATGACCGGCACCGCGATGGTCACCGCCTGGCCGGCGCTTGCGGTGCGGGTGATGGTCCCCGGGTCGGGCGCGGCCGGACTCAAGGTGTACAAAGTCGCCGGCGGCTTGGCTCCGCCGAAACAGCCGCCGAGAGCCGCGGCAAGCGCCAGCGGAACGAGTGAGCGCGAGAACCTCATTGCTTCTTCCCCGGATTATAGTCGGGCAATTTCTCGGGCCCGAGCGCGCCGCCGATGCCGCCCTGATCGACCCGGTCGGTGACCGACTTGAGCGAATTGGTGAGTTCGTGGAGATCGCGCACCAGACGATTGGCTTCGGGCAAGGTCGACTTGCTGAAGTTCTGCACCCCGGGGCGCGCGTCAGTGATCATCGCGTTCATGTTCTCGGCCGCCTGCTGGACCGCGGCGATCGACTTGCGCAGATCCTCCGCCGCCGGCCTGCCCTCCTCATTGACCAGCCGGTTGGTGCTGTCGGAGAGCACCCCGACCCGCTGCGCCGCGACCCCGGCGTTGTGCGCCGCGACCTGCAGTTCGGCGATGGTCCGGGCCATATCGGGCGCGCGCTCACGCAGGACCAAAGTGGTCTTGTCGATATTCTCGAGGATGTCGGAAATCGAGTTCTGGTTCTTGTCGTTGAGCAATTCGGTCAGCCGCTCGGTCAGCCGCTGAATGCGATCGATCAGTTCCGGGGCGCTGTTGAGCAGGGCGCCAAGGCCGCTCTGGCTCGATGGCAAGACCGGGCACCCTTGAGGACCCATCTGGCTGATCGGCGGGGTGCCCTTGACCGCGCCGTCGAGCTGGATTTCGCTGACTCCGGTGAAGCCGACGCCCTTGATCTGCGCGGTCGTCCCCTGGAGCACGGGCGTCTGTTCATCGACCTCGATCCGCACCCACACGAATTCGGGGCGGTTGGGGAGCAGCGAGATTTTCTGGATCTGGCCGACTGGAACGCCGGAGAAGGTGACGTTCGAGCCCTTGTTGAGCCCGCCGACCGCCTGGCTGAAGTAAATGTCGTAGCATTTGGTCTGCTTGTTCGACAGGCCCGCGAGCCAGACGATGAATAGCAATACCCCGGCGAGCAACGCCGCGGTGACCGCTCCGACCATCACATAATTCGACCGGGTCTCCATCAGGCGACCGCCCCCTCTTTATAATAGCTCTCGGCGGCAGTCCTGCCCCGAGGTCCATTGAAATACTCTTGTATCCAAGGATGATCCAAAGCCAAGAGATTTGGAATCGTATCGACCGCGATGACCTTCTTGTCGGCGAGCACCGCAACCCGGTCGCAGATCGCGTGCAGCGTGTCGAGATCGTGGGTGATCAGGAACACGGTCAGGCCAAGCCGCTGCTGGAGCGACAGGATCAACTGGTCGAATGCGGCCGCCGCAATCGGATCAAGACCGGCGGTCGGTTCGTCGAGGAACAGCAGTTCGGGATCGAGCGACAGCGCCCGGGCGAGCCCGGCGCGCTTGACCATCCCGCCCGACAGCTCGGACGGATATTTGGGCCCCGCATCGGGTGGAAGGCCGCCCATGGCGATCTTGTAGGAGGCGATCTCGTCGAGCAGCGGCGGCTTCAGGAACGGGAAATATTCGCGGATCGGAACTTCGACATTCTCGGCCACCGTCAGGGTCGAGAACAAAGCGCCGTTCTGGAACAACACGCCCCAGCGGCGGCGGATGTTCTTGGCTTCGTCCTCGGTGCGGTCGATCATGTTCTCGCCGAGCACTTCGACTTCGCCCTGCTCGGGGGTCTGGAGGCCGATGATCGAGCGCAGCAGGACCGATTTGCCGGTGCCCGACCCGCCGACCACGCCAAGGATTTCGCCGCGGCACACGGTCAGGTCGAGATCCTCGTGGATCACGGCATCGCCAAAGGCGTTGCGCAAATTCTTGACGACGATGATCGGCTCGCAGTCCTGCTTCGGCCGGCGCGCGCCTGCGGCGGCCGGAGTCCGGGCGGGAGTCCGGGCCGGCGCGGCCTTGCCGGCATCGGACCGGGCAGCGGCGCCGGCCGTGGCGGTCGCGGCCGCGGTTTTCAGCGGCGGCGGCGGGCCTTCGTCGGGCACGTCAGGGGGGACGTCCGGGGGGGGCACGCCGCTCATCGCCAACCGATCGAGCTGAAGAAAACCGCGAACACCGCGTCGAGCACGATGACCAGGAAAATCGATTGGACCACGGCGGTCGTCGTTCGCGATCCAACCTGTTCGCTGTCGCCTTCGACCAGCATCCCCTGAAAACAGCCGGCCAGGGCAATGATGAAACCGAACACCGGCGCCTTGATCATCGCGATCCACAGGTCGGTGATCGGAATGACTTCCTGAAGCCGCTGAATGTAGGTCAGCGGCGGGATGCCCAAGGCGAACCACACCAGCACCCCGCCGCCGAGCAATGACATCAGGATTGCCCAGAACCCGAGCAGCGGCATCATCAATACCGACGCCGTCATGCGCGGCAGCACCAGCGCCTCGATCGGCGACACGCCGATCGTCCGCATGGCGTCGATTTCCTCGGTGATCTGCATCGTCCCGATCTGCGCCGCAAAGGCCGAGCCCGAGCGGCCGGCGACCATGATCGCGGTCATCAGCACACCCAGTTCGCGGACCGTGATCCGGCCGATCAGATTGATGGTGTAAATTTCCGCTCCGAACTGTTCGAGCTGGACCGCGCCCTGCTGGCCGATGACGATGCCGATGAGGAAACTCATCAGTCCGATGATGCCGAGCGCGCGGACCCCGACGACGTCGAATCGGGTGATCACCGAATTGAAGCGGAACTTGCGCGGCCGGCGGATGACGTTGCCGTAAGCGATCAGGGTGGCGCCAAAGAAGCCGAGCAGGCCGACCAGCGTGTGGCCGGTGCCGCTGACCCACTCGCCAAGCTCCATGAACAGCTTGCGGGCGCCGCGGGCTCCTTCCGGGTGGACCTTGGCCGGATGGTCGTATTCGGCGACTTCATCGAGCAGCGACTGCTCGTCCTTCGACGCGCCCACGACCTTGGCCTTACGGTCGCGGACGGTGCGATAGATGAGCCACGCGCCGACCGTGTCCATGCGCTGGACCTTCGACAGATCGATGGTCAGCGGATCGGCGAGCGCGGCGATTTCCCGCTCGGTCGTGCCGGCGCGCGTGATCGTAAGCGATCCGGAGACGCTATAGGTCGATCCTCGCTGATCCCCCGATTGCTGGTCGTTGACGGCCATTTGACGAGGAGTGATGCGCGAAATGGGCGACGGCGGCAAGCCGCCTTTTGTGCGGCCCCTTCCCTGCGCGGAAGAGGCTGCGTATTCGAACCCGATGAGCAATGCGCCCGACCCCCTGTTCATCGCCGTTGGCGCCAATCGGGCGCGGCTGTTCGGGATGGACGCGACGGACCGGGCCAAGCGGCTTGCGGCGAATGCCGGGCTGGAGTGCGGCGAGGCGCTCGAGCCTGGCCGTGGCGCCTTGATCGCGGCGATGGACTTCGCCTGGGACCCGGCCTGGCTCAAGGCGATGCGAGTCCGCCCGGGCACCGTCCTGACTTTGGCCGGAACACCCGTCATGGCCCATGTCCCGGCGGCCACGGCTCAGGCCAAGGCGCTCGCCGA
>JARXKO010000154.1 GCA_030271595.1 Pseudomonadota bacterium
ATTTCGCGGAAGTTGAAGAGCCGCTCATAAAAATCGGCCCAGGTCGCCATGTTGCCGCGATTCACATTGTGGGTCAGGTGGTCGATGTAGGTGAGCTTGCTGTCCGCCGCGGCTTCGCGTTCCTGCCAGTCGGGGTGGAAATCGAAATCATGGTCGTAGATCGAGCCCTTGTCGGCGTAGCGGTCGACGAAGAACAGACGCGATCCGCCAATGCCTTCGATCGCCGGGATCGCCAGCTCGCCATCGCCGACCGCAACTTCGACATTGGTCGCGCCCAAACTCAGCGCGCGCTCATGCGCGGCCTTGGCGTCGATGAAGCGGAAGGCCATGGCGCAGGCGCTCGGGCCATGCGCCTTGGCATAGGCTTCGGCATAGCTGCCCGGCTCGGCATTGATGATGAAATTGCAGTCGCCCTGACGGTGCAATGTGACGTTCTTGCTTTTGTGGCGGGCGACTTCGGGAAAGCCCATTTTGGCAAACAACGACCGCAGCAGCTCGATATCCGGCGCCGTATATTCGACGAATTCAAAGCCATCGGTGCCCATCGGATTTTCAAGGCCGAGCGGGCTCTTTTCGACTGTTTGGGTGGCCATTTGCGTCTCCTTTGCGGCTCAACTGCGCCGGTACTCACGCGATTTCAAGGAGGAGCCGGGTCTCAAGTTCGCTAATGTCACGCGCTTAGACGCATTCGCCGTGACTTTAGCAGCAGTGCAACGGTCCGAGGAGCACAGCGGCGCGATTCGCCAGCGGCATGGCTCCAGGCTAGGTCAACGGGAACGTGTAGGACAGGAAAAATGCGATGGACGTGGCCGCAGGCTGGACGATGGAGGATGGCGGCAAGGCGCTGGTGCGGAGCTTCAAGTTCGAGGATTTCAGCGAAGCCTTCGCGTTCCTGACGCGGGTCGCGCTGCTCGCCGAGAAAGCCGACCACCACCCCGAGTTCACCAACGTCTGGAATCGGGTCGATTTCCGGCTGACCAGCCACGACACGGACGGGGTCACCGGCCGCGACCATGAACTGGCCGAGCGAATCAATCGACTGGCCGCCGAATTCGGACAGCCGGCGGCGCCCGGCGAATAGATCAGCAAGCGTAGAAATCCGTGCCCGAACGGAGGGCGCAGCAGGCGCAATTTGGGCAGTTCTAGGCCTCAACCTTTACATTTGGCGTCAAAACACCATATAAGCCGCCTGCTACTTGTCGCAAATTGACGGTCTTTGGCGCTTTGCGGCTCCTTCTTCCTTCTCTCTCAGACTCCTAGCAATTCAGGCGTCCGAGAGTTCGTGCGCCATACGCAGAAGGAATAATGACATGCCCAACGGCACCGTAAAATTTTTCAATGAACACAAGGGCTATGGTTTCATCCAGCCCGACGAAGGCGGCAATGACGCATTCGTCCACATTTCGGCCGTCGAACGCGCCGGAATGCGCAGCCTGCGCGAAAACCAGCGCGTGGCTTATGAGCTTCAGCAGGATCAGCGCGGCAAGACCAGCGCCGTCAACTTGCAGGCGCTCGACGAAGCCGCACCGGCCCAGGGTTCGAACGATCAGGCACCGGAAGAGTCGGCCTAACGCCGCTCAACCGTGTCCAGTACGACCCACCTGCAATTCTACCTCGCCCGCGCCGCGCAAGCGAAGGCGGAAGGGGAAGTAGCAACGCTCGCGCATGTGCGCGAGCGTTGCCTTCGCTCCGAAGAGGCCTGGTCCCAATTGGCCGACCGGGCGGCGCGATCCGAACAACTCAAAATCGAACAGGAAAAAATAAAGGCGGCGATGCTGCCCCAATGACTTATGCAAATTCATATCCAACAAACGACGAATTCCAACTTTCGTAAGCGCCTCAGAAAGGCGCGCCACACCAAGCCCGTCCTCGCCCTGCCCCGGCCATTCGACCCCGTCGCTTATGCCGCAGCGCTCGAGATTCTCGGCTAACCCTTCCCTCCTTCGCGGGCCTGCAAGTTCAGCCATTGAGCGTTCAGCCGGCCCGCATTATAGTCGCGCGATGATCCGCACCGTCGCCATCGCCACTTATTATACTCCCAGCGAGGTTGGGAGCGGCTGACGCACGTTCAGGATGATGTCCCCAACCTCGACCCGCCTGGCCCGCCCGGCGGGTTTTTTATTGCCCTCGGCCGACCGCTGAAAGGATTGCCCGATGTTTGAGCCCAGGATCGACCCGCCGCCCGCCGAGCATTGGTCGACCTATGTCGTCGACCAGGCATGGGACCGCTTCACTCTCGAGGATCATGCGGTTTGGGATGTGCTGTTCGAACGGCAGGTCGAGCTGCTCGGCACCCGCGTCGTCGCCCAGTTCCTCGACGGGATCGACCTGCTGCGGCTGTCGCACCCGGGCATCCCCGAGCTTGGCGAATTGAACGCGATCCTGACCCCGCGCACCGGCTGGCGGACGGTCGCCGTCCCCGGTCTCGTCCCCGACCCGATCTTTTTCGATATGCTCCGCGAGCGCGTCTTCCCGGTCGGCAATTTCATCCGCCGGCGAGCGGAACTCGACTACCTCGAGGCGCCCGACTGCTTTCACGATCTGTTCGGCCACATCCCGATGCTCGCCCACCACGAGTTCGCGGCCATGGTCGAGCATGTCGGGCGATTGGGACATGCGGCGATCGCCGCCGGCGAGGGCGAGCGAGTGGCCCGCATTTACTGGCACAGCGTCGAATTCGGCCTGGCGAAGGAGGGCCGCGAGCTCAAGATCCTCGGCGCCGGCCTCGCCTCGAGCTTCGGCGAGGCCCATTTCAGCCTCGAAAGCGAGGCCGTCCGGCGGCTGCCCTTTGCGGTCGAACGAGCGGTCAATACGCCCTACCGTCACGACGCCTTCCAGCCGCTCTATCTGGTGTCGCAATCGCTCGACCGCACGGTCGCCGATATTCTAGGCATGACGCCGGAGGCGCTGCTGGCGATCGACCGAACCCGCGGCAGCTTGCCCTGACGGGGGATTTCGCGCACTTGGCGCGCCATGCTGAGCCTGGAGTATATCAAAGCCAATCGCGACACGGTCGAGCGCGCGATCCGCGACAAGGGGGTCGTCCTGGACCTCGGCGCGCTGCTCGCGCTCGACGGCCAAGTGCGCGCCGCCAAGAGCGAGATCGAGGCGTTGCGCGCGACCCGCAACGCGGTCAGCGCACAATTCAAGGACGCCAGCCCCGACGATCGCGCCGAACTCGGGCGGGCGGCCAAGGAGGCGGGCGCCAAGGCGTCGGCGCTCGAGGCCGATCTTGCGGGGAAGGACGAGGCGCTCAAGGCGCTGATGCTCAAGCTCCCCGGCATTCCGTTCGATGGCGCCCCGGTCGGGCCCGACGAGGACAGCAACGTCGTCATCCGGACCGAGGGCGCGATCCCGCAATTCGCCTTCACGCCGCTCGATCATGTCGCGCTGATCGAACAGAACGACTGGGGCGATCTGTCGCGCGTCACCGCGATCTCGGGCAGCCGCACCTATTGCCTCAAGGGCCGCCTCGCGTTGCTCGAAACCAAGCTGATGGGCTGGGCGCTCGAGCACATCGCCGGCGCTGGCTTCACCCCGATCACCGTCCCCGCGATCGCGCGCGAGCAGGCGTTCCTCAACCAGGGCCAGTTCCCCGGCCACCGCGACGAAACCTATCAGCTGCCCAATGACGATCTGTGGCTCGCCGGGACCGCCGAAGTGGTGCTCACCTCGCTTCATTCGGGCGAAATCCTCGAGGCCGACAAACTGCCGATCCTCTACGCCGGCTACTCGCCGTGCTTCCGCCGCGAGGCCGGCAGCGCGGGCAAGGATGTGCGCGGGCTGCTGCGGGTCCATCAATTCGCCAAGGTCGAGCAATATGTGCTGTGCGAGGCCGACGAGGCGCAATCGGCACAGTGGCATGCCAAACTATTGAGCCTGGCCGAACGCCTGCTTGCCGCGCTCGAAATTCCCTATCAGGTGATCGAGACCTCGACCGGCGACATGGGGCTGGGCAAATATCGCATGAACGA
>JARXKO010000155.1 GCA_030271595.1 Pseudomonadota bacterium
AGGTGCCGAGCCCCTTGCGCGCGCCTGGGCCGACATCGAAGAAGCTGTAGATCATGCTCAGCCCATCGCCCTGCTGGTCGCTGAGGCAGGCGCCGATGAGCTTGCCCGCGCGCCCGTCAACCGAAGGCTCGCGATATTCGACGAGATAGGTGCGCACCGGCGACTGCTCGACCATGTCGGCGAAGTCGCTTTCGTCCATTTCCGCCATTCCGCCGCCGGGATGGCGAACCGCGAGATATTTGCCGAGCAAGGCATATTGCTCATCGGTGGTCCACGGCTTGCACGCACTGACCTCGATGTCGGCGTGGCGCCGGGCGAGCTTGCGCTGGGTCGCATTGGGTTCGAATTCCGCAGCTGCGACACGAACCGAAACACAGGCCGAGCAATCGATGCAGCTGGGCCGGTAGGCGACCGATTGCGAGCGCCGGAAACCGATCCGCCCGAGCGCTTCGTTGAGCTCGTTCGAATGGCGCCCGCCAAGCTCCGTGAACACCTTCCGCTCGACCTTGCCGGGGAGGTAGGGGCACGGGCTCGGATTGGTGACGAAGAATTTCGGGAACCGAAATGGTGCGCTCAACTGAGCAACCTCGCTGATGTGGTTACGGCCGCCTTTATGCGGCTGGTAAACGCCAAAGAAAAGACTTTCGCGCCCGGACATTTTCGAATTGTCAGGGACTGTCCCGCCAAGGGACAAAGCGGCATCAGTCGAGCAAGGCCCGTTCGACTTCGAAACCCGCCGCTTCAAGCCGCTTGACGACATCGTCGATCGCGACCGCGTCGCGCGCTTCGCATTCGACCTCGATCACCGTGTCCTTGGCCGGCAGCCGGGTGAAGATGCGGCTGTGGTTGATCTCGATGATGTTGACCCCGGCATCGTGGAACTGGGCGGTGATCAGCGCCAGCGCTCCGGGCTGGTCCTGGGCAGCGACGCGAAGCCGCGCGATCCGCCCCTGGCGGACGAGGTCGCGGACCAAGACGTTGGCCAGCAAATGGGTGTCGATATTGCCGCCGCAGAGGATCGTCCCGACCTTCTTTCCGGCGAACCGTTCGGGAGTCGCCAGGATCGCCGCCAGGCCGGCCGCGCCGGCGCCTTCGACCACGGTCTTTTCGACCCCGGCGAGCATTGCCACCGCGCGTTCGATGTCGCGCTCCTCGACCAGCAGGAAATCGTCGGCGAGGCGCTTGAGGATGCTCGCGGTGAGCTTGCCCGGATGCTTGACCGCAATGCCCTCGGCCAGCGTGTCGCCGCCGGTTGGCATTGTACAGCCTTCGACGGTGCATTTCATGGTCGGGTAAAGCGTCGCCTCGACCCCGATCAGCTCGATCTCCGGCTTGATCGCCCGCGCGGCGGTCGCCACGCCCGACATCAGCCCGCCGCCGCCGATCGGCACGACGATGACGTCGAGATCGGGCGCGTCCTCAAGCATTTCCAGCGCGATTGTCCCCGCGCCGGCGATGATCTGCGGGTCGTCGAACGGATGGACGAAGACCAGCCCCTCGCTGGCCTCGAGCTCGCGCGCCTTGGCATAAGCATCGTCGAACATCGCCCCGAACAGGATTACCCGCGCGCCATGCCCTTCGGTCTGGGTGACCTTGATCGTCGGGGTCGACGTCGGCATGACGATGGTCACCGGGATGCCGAGACGCTTGCCGTGATAGGCCACGGCCTGGGCGTGGTTCCCGGCCGATGCCGCGATGACCCCCCGGGCGCGTTCCTCGGCGCTGAGCTGGAGCAATTTGTTGAGCGCCCCGCGCTCCTTGTACGCGCCGGTATATTGGAGGTTCTCGAACTTCAGGCGAATGTCGGCACCGGTGATTTTGGACAGCGTCCCGCTGGCGAGCATCGGCGTGCGCACGACCGCCCCATGGATGCGAGCCGCGGCGGCGCGGATATCGTCGATCGTCGGAGCCTCGCCCATGGCGGCGTGGCCTAGCGCTTCACTGCCGCGCAAACAATGCTATGCCGCCGGGATGCGCAGACTCTCAGTCGCCCTCTCCGCAGCGCTTTGCGCCACCGCCGCCAACGCCGCGACCCTGATCGACCACGTCAACGGCATCCAAGTCGACGATCACGGCCGGATCGGCCGGTTTTCGGGGCTTGTGGTGGGGGACGACGGCAAGGTCGAGCGGCTGGTCCGCGCCGACGAGCCGAGCCCGGCTGCCGCGCGCACGATCGATGGCGGCGGACGCACCCTGTTGCCAGGCCTGATCGACTCGCACGGCCATGTCGCCGGCCTCGGCCAGACCGCGACGACGCTCGATCTCGTCGGCACTGCGTCGCTTGGCGAATTGCAGCAGCGGCTGAAAGACTATGCCGCCGCCCATCCCGGCGACGGCTGGATCATCGGCCGCGGCTGGAACCAGGAATTGTGGCCGGTCAAGAGCTTCCCGGTCGCCGCCGACCTCGATTCGATCGTCGCCAATCGGCCGGTTGTGCTCGAACGCGTCGATGGCCACGCGTTGGTCGCCAACAGCGCTGCACTGCGCGCCGCCGGGGTGACTGCCGCAACTCCAGTGCCGAGCGGGGGGCAGATCGATCGCGGACTGTTCGTCGACAATGCGATGGACTTGATCGGCGCCAAGATCCCCGACGCCACCTCCGCCGAGCGCGACCAGTGGCTCGCCGCGGCGCAGTCCATGTTGCTTGGCTATGGCATTACCGCGACCACCGACATGGGCACCAGTCCCGAGGTCTGGGCGGCGATGCGGCGCGCCGGCGATGCGGGAGCGCTCAAGGTTCGAATCATCAGTTACGGCTCGGGGCTCGACGGAGCCAAGGCGATTTCGCCAGGCGGTCCGACCCCCTGGCTCTATGCCGACCACCTGCGCATGAACGGCGTGAAACTGTACGGCGACGGAGCGCTCGGATCGCGCGGTGCATGGCTCAAGGCGCCGTATGCGGACAAGCCGGGAAGCATCGGGCTGCGCTTTCATAGCGACGCCGATTATGACGCCCTGGTCGCCGATGCCGCCGCCCACCATTACCAGATCGCCACCCACGCCATCGGCGATGCCGCCAACGCGCAGGTCATCAACGCTTATGCCAGCCGCGGCGCCGCCAGCGGCGACAAGCGCTGGCGGATCGAACATGCCCAGATCGTCGATCCCAGGGATTTGCCACGGATCGGCGCCAACAACATCATCGCCTCGATGCAGCCCACGCACCAGACCAGCGACCGGCTGATGGCCGAAGCGCGGCTGGGGCCCAACCGGCTTGACGGTGCTTATGCGTGGGCGTCGATGCTGCGCACCGGCGCGCGGCTTGCGTTCGGGTCGGACTATCCGGTCGAAAGCCCCAACCCCTTCCCCGGCCTCGCCGCCGCGATCAGCCGCCAGGACATGACCGGGCAACCGCCGGGGGGCTGGCGGCCGGAGGAGAAAGTCACCTTTGCCCAGGCGCTCGACGCCTTCACCCGGGGCGGCGCTTTTGCCGGCTTCGCGGACGGCAAGTTCGGCGCGCTTGCGCCCGGACACTGGGCCGATTTCATCATCGTCGACCGTGACCCGACCACAATCGACCCGCAGGCGCTTGCCCGGACCAAGGTGCTCGAAACGTGGATTGCGGGCCAGCGTGTGTGGGCGGCGCCGGCTAAGGCCGCGCCAGTTTCCGCTCCTCGCCCCGAGCGCGGGAAATAAGCAGCGTCGGGGTGAGCAACTGCGGCAGTTCCTCGGGTTCGGCCTTGCCCGGCGCGTACCACAGATAGAGCGGCACCCCGGCGCGGCCGCGGCTTTCGAGGAAGCGGCCGATCGCGGGATCGCCGTTGGTCCAGTCGCCGACGAGCGTGATGACCCCCGCCTCGCGGAAGGCCTCGACGGTTTCGCCCCGGTCGATCGCGGCGGCTTCATTGGCCTTGCACGTCAGGCACCAGTCGGCGGTGAAATAGACGAACACCGGCTTGCCCGAGGACCGCGCCGTATCGAGTGCCGCCTGGCTCCATTTGCCGGTCCCGAGCGGAACATGCGCAGC
>JARXKO010000156.1:0-1642 GCA_030271595.1 Pseudomonadota bacterium
GCGCTGTCGCTGACCTATTCGATCGGGCTGACGATCGACAAGGACGCCAAGGTTACCGCCACCCAGTGGGATAGCCCGGCGTTCAATGCCGGGATCGTCCCGGGGGCGAAGATCCTCGCGGTCAACGGCACCACTTACGACATGGACGGAATGAAAGCGGCGATCACCGCGGCCAAGGATGGCGCGCCGCTGGTGCTGCTGATCCAGCGCGGTGACCGGTTCGAGAGCATCTCGGTGCCGTATAGCGGGGGGCTGCGCTACCCGTGGCTCGAACGCGCCGCGCCGGGCAAGGCGCCGACCGGGCTAGACCTGTTGCTCGCCCCGCATCGGCCCAATCCGAAGATGCCCAAGCCTGCGAAAGAACCGCCCAAGCCATGACCCGCAAGATCGCCCCGCCATCGACTGCGCCGCTCGCCGGACTGGGCTCGCGCCTCGCGCCGCCGCGCTTCGTCGTGTTCGTCGCCGCGATGGCGGCGGTCGCGGGAGGCTGGCACCAGTTCAAGCACGATAGCTGGAGCGACGCGCTGGTGATCGGCTTCAACGTGGCGGTGCTGGTCTTCGCGGCCTCGCTGTGGCCCTTGACCCGCGATCACAATGCTGCGGAAATGCGTCGTCACGCCGGAGATAATGATGCCAACCGCGGCTGGGTCCTGCTGATCACTGCGGCGGTGACTTTCGCGATGATGCTGGCGATGGTGTACGAGCTGCCCGACGCGAAGAACCATGTTACTGCGGCGATGGTCAAGCTGATCGCCACGCTGGCGCTGGGCTGGCTGTTCACCAACCTGACCTTTGCGCTGCACTATGCACATATGTTTTACGGGGCCGGCGAAACGCCCGACAAGGATCGGGGCGGGCTCGACTTTCCCGGGACCAAAGAGCCCGATTACTGGGACTTTATCTATTTCTCGTTCACCGCGGGAATGAGCTTCGCCGCCTCCGACGTCAATGTCACCAACGGCGCGATGCGGCGGGTCCTGGTGGTGCAGTGCCTGCTGGCGTTCGTGTTCAACATCGGCGCGCTGGCCTTTTCGATCAACGTCCTGGCGGGTGCGTCGGGCTAGGCGGCGCTTGCTTGTTGCGGGGCAGCAACTCGCGCACTAAGGGCAGCGCCATGCGTATCGACCTGATTCCCGTAGGCGACAACCCGCCCGAAAGCCTCAACGTCGTGATCGAGGTCCCGCTCGGCGGCGAACCGGTCAAATATGAATTCGACAAAGCCTCTGGCGCGCTGTTCGTCGACCGGATCCTGCATACCCCGATGCGTTACCCGGCCAATTACGGCTTCATCCCGCACACCTTGTCAGATGACGGCGATCCGCTCGACGCGCTGGTCATCGCGCGCTCGCCGTTCGTCCCGGGCTGCGTCGTGCGGGCCCGCCCGATCGGGGTGCTCAACCTTACGGACGAACACGGCGGCGACGAGAAACTGATCTGCGTGCCGGTCGATTCGACTTTTCCGTATTATTCGGACATCGGCGAGCAGAAGGACCTGCCCTCGATCGTGCTTCAGCAGATCGAGCACTTCTTCACCCACTACAAGGATCTCGAGCCCGAGAAGTGGGTCCGGGTCGGCAAGTGGGGCGATGCCGACGATGCCAAGCGCGTGGTGCTGGAATGCATCGCGCGGCACGACGCGAGC
>JARXKO010000156.1:1742-3933 GCA_030271595.1 Pseudomonadota bacterium
TGCTTGGCCGATATCGACTTGATCACCAGCTGGCCGCGCCGCGACGGATCGACTGGCGGTTCTGCGGCCGCTTCGGCCAGCGCCAGCAACGCCCGGATCGCCGGAGCATCGAGATCCTCGGCGCGCGCCAGCCGGATATGCCGCACGATGGAGCCTGAACCCTGCAGCAGTCGTTCGGGATCCGGAAGCCCGGCGCCCTGGAGGAAGAACAGGTTCACCCAGCGCGGATAGAGCGCGACCGAAACGAACGCAGGTCTGGTCTTGCCATTGGTCGAAAAGCCGACCGCGAGCGCCTGAAAATTATCGTAAACCAGTGCGTCACAGGTGGGAAACCGCACCCGCAGCCGCTTTGTCGCCGCACGGCCCAGCGCTGCGACGGGCGGCAGGTATTTGACGAGAAACGCTTCGAGCTGAGCCTCGGCCTGATCCATGCCGAATGGCTGAACGCTCCGCAGCGCGGCGTCAATCCCCGGCGATCATCATCCCGTCGACCCGAATGCTGGGCACGTTGACCGAGCGATACCACTCCAGATCGTTCGCCGGAGTCAGCCCAGCGAACATGTCGATCAGGTTGCCCGCGACGGTGAATTCGGCCACCGGGCCGGCGATCTCGCCGTGCACGATACGGAAGCCCGAAGCGCCGCGGCTGTAATCGCCGGTGATCGCGTTGACGCCCTGCCCGATCAGCTCGGTAACCAGCACGCCCTCATCGATATCGGCGATCAGTTCGGCCAGGCTGAGCGGCCCGGCGGCGAGGTGGATGTTGCTGGGCGACACGCCGGGTGATCCGCCCGCGCCGCGCACCGCATGCCCGGTTGGCGTGGCACCCAATTGACGCGCGGCGGCGCTGTCCATCAGCCAGCCGGTCAGCCGTCCATCGCGGACCAGATCGCGCGGTGCGGTCGGCAAGCCTTCGCCGTCGAACCGGCGCGAGGATAGCCCGCGCTGGCGGTGCGGATCGTCGGTGATGGTGATCCCGGGGGCGAACACTTGCGCCCGATCCTTGCCGAGCAAAAAGCTGGCGCGCCGCGCAATCGCGTTGCCGCTGATCGCCCCCGCCAGATGGCCAAGCAATGTCCCGCCGACGCGGGGATCGAACACCACCGGCATGGAACCGCTTTTTAGCTTGCCGGGGTTCAGCCGCCCCACCGCACGCTCACCGGCCTGCCGACCGATCTCCTCTGGCGTAGGCAAATCGGCCAGATGGTGCGCCACGCGGTAAGCATAGTCGCGCTGCATGCCCGAACCCTCGCCCGCGATGACCGAGGCGCTGAGCTGGCGGCTGGTCCCGCCGAACGACCCGGCAAAACCGTCGCTGGTGACCAGCGCAAAACTGCGCGTGCCCGCGCTCGCCCCGCCGCCTTCGCTGTTGGTCACGCCGGGCACGGCGCGCGCGGCATCCTCGCAAGCCTCGGCAAGATCGCGCAAAGTCGCCGGGCCGAGTTCGGCATCGTCGCTCAGGTCGAGCGGCTCGAACGGGCCTGTGGCGAGCAGTTCGGCCGGGGCCAGCCCGGCATAGGCATCCTCAGGCGCAAGCCGCGCCATCGCCACCGCGCGGGTCGCCAGTTCGGTCAAGGCCGCATCGCTGAAATCGCTCGAGCCGATCGAGGCTGAGCGCCGCCCGACGAACACTCGGAGATCGAGGTGTTCACTCTCCGAACGCTCGACATCTTCGAGGCTGCCAAGCCGGACCTGCACCCCTTCGGACGACTGGCCCGACACCACCGCATCGGCGGCATCGGCCCCGGCGCGGCGCGCGATAGCGATCAGCGCGGCAGCGCGGTCCTGGGCGGCATTAGAGCTCAACATGGGGAAAGGGTCACTCCGGCGGCGGAAGCGCCGATCTAGTGACGGTCAAAGCAAAGCGCAATCAGCCGAAGGCTAGCGAAAGCCCTTTGAACAGCCCGGTGACAAGAAACGGCAGCCCGATCGCGAGCGCCCACAGCCAGATCAGATCGCGGCGGAACCATGGCTTGAACTGGGGATCGGCGGCTTGTGCATCGCTCAGCCGGTTCCAGCGCTTTTCGAAATTGCGGCAGGCAGGAATTATCGCCGCGACCAGAATGACCAGCGCGAAATAGGGCAGCAGCGAGCCGCCCTTGCCCTCGAGCGAGCCCATCGTGACGAAGATCTGCAGCCCGGTGTAGACCAGCAGGGCATAGGCGATGTTGTCGCTCATCCGCTTGCGCCA
>JARXKO010000005.1 GCA_030271595.1 Pseudomonadota bacterium
AAGCCCCGCCGATCTGGCCCGGCTGGGCGAGCGCTGGGCGGCGCTCGCGCCAGCAACCGTTGCCCGGCGATCGGCTGCGCTGCGGCGCTTCTACGGCTTCCTGATCGATGACGGGCTGCGCGCCGACGATCCCTCGGCGGCGCTGCCGCGCCCACGGTTCGAGCGGCCCTTGCCGCGAATTCTGGAGGAAAGCGAAGTCGTGCGGATGTTCGAAGCGGCCGAGGAACGCGCCGCGAGCGGCGAGCCCAACGCGCAGCGCAACCTCGCCTTGCTCGAATTGCTCTATGGCTCGGGCCTGCGGGCGAGCGAATTGATTTCGTTGCCGCGCGGCGCGGTTCGCTCGACTCAGCCGTATCTGATGGTCCGCGGCAAGGGGGACAAGGAGCGGCTGGTGCCGATTTCGACGCGCGCCCAAGCGGCGGTCGCGGCGTGGCTTGAAAATGTCGCGCCGGGCCTGTGGCTGTTTCCCGGCGGCAAGAAGCATCTGAGCCGGGTGCGGTTGTTCCAGATCGTGCGGACGCTCGCCGCCGATGCCGGGATCGCCCCCGACCGGGTCAGCCCGCACGTCCTGCGCCACGCCTTCGCCACCCATTTGCTGGCGGGCGGGGCGGACTTGCGCGTGCTCCAGACGCTGCTTGGCCATGCCGATATTGCGACGACGCAAATCTACACCCATGTCGACAGCGCGCGGCTGGTCGAGCTGGTCAATGCCCGCCACCCGCTGGGGTCGCTGGCGCTCGACCGCGATCGTTGACGCCAGCGGCGGCTTCGTCCAACGGCTTCGGCCAGATGCGTCACTATCTCGATTTCGAAAAGCCGATCGCCGAGCTCGAGACCCGGGTCGAGCAATTGCGCGTGACCGCGGCCGGGGGCACGGTCGACATCGATGCCGAAGTCGCCAGGCTCGAGGCCAAGGCAGCGAAGCTGGTCCGCGATACCTATGCCAAATTGACGCCGTGGCAGAAGACCCAGGTCGCGCGTCATCAGGACCGGCCGCACTTCAAACATTATCTGACCGGGCTGACCGACGACTTCGTCGAGCTGGCCGGCGATCGCGCTTTCGCCGACGACCCGGCGATCGTCGGCGGTCTGGCCCGGATCGACGGCCGCAAGGTCATGCTGATCGGCCACGAAAAGGGCGACGACACCGCCAGCCGCCTCAAGCATAATTTCGGCATGGCCAAGCCCGAAGGCTATCGCAAGGCGATCCGCCTGATGCAGCTCGCCGACCAGTTCGCAATTCCCGTGGTCACGCTCGTCGATACCCCCGGCGCCTTTCCCGGGGTCCAGGCCGAAGAGCGCGGCCAGGCCGAAGCCATCGCCCGCTCGACCGAACAATGCCTGGCCATGACGGTGCCGCTGATCGCGATCATCGTCGGCGAGGGCGGGTCCGGCGGCGCGGTCGCGATCGCCGCCGCCAACCGCGTGCTGATGTTCGAACATGCGGTTTATTCGGTGATTTCGCCCGAAGGCTGCGCCTCGATCCTGTGGCGCACCGCGGACAAGGCCGCCGATGCCGCCGAAGCGATGAAGATGACCGCCGCCGACCTCCATTCGCTGGGGGTCGTCGATCGCATCGTCGGGGAGCCGCTCGGCGGCGCCCACCGCGATCCCGATGCGGCGATCGGCGGCCTCAAGGGCGCCATCGTGGAGGAACTCGACGGTCTTGCGGCGCTCGGCCCGGCCGAACTGCGCGCCCAGCGCCGCGCCAAGTTCCTCGCCATCGGCTGATTGCCACCGGCGCGGCGCGGAACCGCCGCCAGTCATGCTCCGTTCAAACGGTTCGCGCTTTTTTAAGCGGCCCAACGGAGGTTTGATCATGCGTCGAGCTGTTTTGCTCATCACTGCCGCGGCCGTGGCCGTCGCACCGCTGGCCGCCCAGCCTTATTACAACCAACCTTATGCGCAGCCCTATCCGCAGCCTTATCCGGTGCCGGGGCAGCAGGCGCAGGGCCGCTACCTCGATCCGCGCGATGTCGCCGAGGCGCAGCGCGAAAATGCCGCGATGGTGCAGGAGCTGGGCGGTGCCGAGACCGGTCCCCGGGCCGCGTACATTGATTCGGTGGGGCACAAGGTCGCCGCCTTTTCGGGGGTCGCGAGTCCCGACCAGGCAATCCATTTCCTGTCGCTCAATTCGGCGGTCGAGAACGCTTTCTCGGTTCCCGGCGGCTATGTCTATGTCACCCGCCAGCTGATGAGCCTGATGGACAATGAGGCCGAGCTGGCGTTCGCGCTGGGCCATGAAGTCGGGCACATCGCGGCCAATCACGCCCATGCGCGCGAGGCCTATGCCCGGCGCAGCAACGCCGCCGGGATACTCGGCCAATTGCTCGGCGCGGTGCTCGGCAACAGCGTTTTTGGAGGCATGATTTCGCAGAACGCGCAGCAGGCATCGCAATTGCGCACCCTGAGCTTCTCGCGCGATCAGGAATATCAGGCGGACGAGCTTGGCGAGCGCTACATGATCGAGGCTGGATACGACCCGTCGGGCGCACCCGAGGTGCTTGCGGCACTGACCCGCGCAAGCGCGCTCCAGGCGCGGATCCAGGGCCGGACCAACCGTCAGACACCCGAGTGGGCAAGCACCCATCCGCTAAGCGAGAATCGCATGCAGCGCGCGCTTGCGGCCGCGCAGCAGACCGGCCGGCTGGGCAAAGGCGTGAAGAATCGCGACGCTTTCCTGGCCCAGCTCGAGGGCACCTATGTTGACGACGACCCGGCGCAAGGCGTCATCGACGGCCCCGTTTTTACCCACCCCGACCTCAAGATCCAGTTCCGCGTGCCGCAGGGCTACCTCATGTCCAACGGCACCACCGCGGTCAGCATTTCAGGAAGCGCCGGAAAGGCCCAGTTCGGCGGCGGCCGGTTCAGCGGTCCGCTCGACCAATATATCCTGCGCGTCTTCCAGGAGTTGACCGGGGGCCAGATGCAGCTCGCGGTGCCGCCGCCGCAGCGGGTGACGATCAACGGCATTCCAGCGGCGGTGACGACGGCTCGGGTCAACACCCGCTCCGGCGTCGTCGATGCCAGCGTCGTCGCCTATCAATGGGCGCCCGACCGGGTCTATCATTTCGTGATGCTTACCCAGGGCGGCTACGGCACCTCGCCGTTCGTCTCGATGATCAATTCGCTGCGCCGGATTACGCCCGCCGAAGCCAGCGCGATCCGACCGCGGGTCATCCATGTGGTCAGCGTCGCCCGCGGCGATACGGTGCAATCCTTGGCCGAGCGGATGGCCTATCGCGATTACCGGCTCGACCGGTTCCTCGCGCTCAACGGCTTTGCACCGAACACTCCGCTAGTGCCCGGCCAGAAGGTCAAGCTGGTGATTTTCGGAGCGCGCCGGGCCTGAACCCGTCGTGCTAGCGAGCATCTCAGCGCGGTTTAAAGCGCCGTATCGACATTGCCCCACAGGCTCGTGAGCCCGCCGCCGAGCGCCTTCATTCCGGCGATCATGGCGATGACGATCAATGCAGCGATCAGCGCATATTCGATGGCGGTGGCGCCGCGGCGATCCACCTTGAGCATGCGCAGCAATTCACGGACAGCAGTCACGCCACCCTCCTCTGGTCTCGGTCCACGACGGTGGGTTTAAACAGGGTCGGTTAACAAGTCGTGCGACGGGCCGGTTAATGCGCTCTTGCGGCTTCGCCCGGTCGCTCAGCCACGCCAGCCGGCAAAGTGCAGGACTTCGAACGTCTCGACCGTCTTTCCACGCTCGGGTTGGAGCGCAAAGGCGGCCTTCGCCGCGGCCAGCGCAGCCCGCGACAACGGCTGGCGCGGGCGCTCGCGCAGGAGGTTGGTCGCGGCCATGGCGCGCAAGTCGCCGATCAGCCGCTCAAGCGAGGGATAGGAGACGCGGACCCGGTCGACATCGACCACCGGGCGGGCAAGGCCGGCAGCGGCGAGCAGATGAACCAGTGCCGACGGCTCGATCCGCGGATGGACGTGGGCGCGGGCAGTGCCGCTGAGTTTGTCGGCGGCGCGCATCGCTGCGCGAAGCCGGGGCAATGTCTCCCCGCCCGACAGCGCCCCGATCAGCATCCCCCCGCCGGTCAGCGATCCGGCGAGCGCGCTCAGCGCCGCAGGCAGATCGTCGACCGTGTCTAGGGTGCCGATGGCAAGGATCAGGTCGAACGCGCCGGGGCGCTGGACGATCCGGTCCTCGATCACCACTTGGCCTTGCGCACCGGCTGCAAACAGTGGCCCGGGATCGACCGTTGCGACGTGGTCCGCGACCGCGGCCAGGCGCTTCGGCCATCCCGGATCGGGACAGCCGACCAGCAGCGCCTTGCCGAACCGCCGCTGCTCCAGCGCGATCCGCTCGAGGCAGTCGGCGAAGGAGCGCTCGAGCAGAAAGCGGTCGCCGCCGCTCCGGGCAGCGCGGTCGCGGCGCGCGGCGCGCAGGCTCATGTCGAACAATGCAGGCATAAGCGGGTCTTGTGCGACGGCGCTGTCCAAGCGACAAGCCGGCCATGCGCTGGCTCCGCTCGATTGCACTCAACCTGCTTGATTTCATGCTCCCGCCGCGGTGCGCGGGCTGCGGGGCGGTGGTCGACCAGCTGCATAGCTTCTGCCCCGATTGCTGGAAGCAGGTGACCTTCCTCGGCAATTCGGGTTGCGACAGCTGCGGCGCTCCGCTCCAGGCAACCGACGCCGACCAGTGCGGGGCGTGCCTTGCCCGGCCGCCGCGGATCGCCCGGTCGCGCGCGGCGGTGGCCTATGGCGACGTTACCCGGGCGCTCGCCATCCGCCTCAAATATGGGCGCAAGGTCGCGCTGGCCCGGACCGTGGGGCGGTATATGGCGCCGCTCGTCGATCCGCAGGGGGAAGGAGAAGCGCTGCTGGTTCCGGTTCCGCTCCACCGCCGCCGCTTGTGGCAGCGCGGCTTCAACCAGTCGGCGCTGATCGCCGGCGACCTGGCGCGGCGGCTTGGCCTGACGAGCGATGCGATGGTGCTGACTCGGACCCGAAGCACCCCGCCGCTCAAGGGGATGGGCCAGAAGCAGCGCCTGCGGACCGTGGCCGGCGCCTTCGCGGTCACGGACAAGGCGCGCATCGCGGGCAAACGCATCGTCCTGGTCGACGATGTGCTGACCACCGGAAGTACCGCCGAGGCCTGCGCCCGGACCCTGCAACGAGCCGGGGCCGCAAGAGTTGAACTGGTGTGCTGGGCGCGGGTGGTGCGGCCGGCGCAATTGTTCTGATGACGGGGAGCGGTCGTGGCGGTCGTTGAAATCTACACCAAGCAGTTCTGCCCGTTCTGCTGGCGCGCGCTCGACTTGCTTTCGAGCAAGGACATCGAGATCGAGGAGATCGCCATCGATGGCGGCGGGCCGAAGCGCGAGCTGATGATCGAGCGCGCCAACGGCCGTTCAACGGTACCGCAAATCTTCATCCGCGGCGAGCATGTCGGCGGCTGCAGCGAGCTCGTCCGGCTCGAACAGGAAGGGCGCCTCGACGCGTTGCTCAAGGGCGGCCGATGAGCCGCATCGCGCTGTTCCAATCGACCACCGGGATCGATCCCAAGGCCAATGCCGAGCGGCTGACAAGCGCGATCGCGGACGCCGCCGCGGGCGGCGCTCAGATGCTGTTCACGCCCGAAATGTCAGGGCTCCTCGACCGCGATTCCAGGCGCGCCGCCTCCTCGATCCGCGAGGAAGGCGAGGACGTCGTCCTCGCCGCCTGCCGCGCCGCGGCGCGCGACAACGGACTGTGGGTCCATCTCGGATCGCTCGCCGTTCGCTCGAGCGCCGGCAAGGTCGCCAACCGTGCGTTCGTCATCGATGACCAGGGCGAGGTCCGCGCCCGCTACGACAAGATCCATCTGTTCGACGTCGATCTGCCGACCGGCGAGAGCTGGCGCGAATCCGCGGTCTATTCGGGCGGCGAGCGCGCGGTGGTGGTTGGCGGCACGCCGGTCGGCACGCTCGGGTTGACGATTTGCTACGACTTGCGCTTCCCGGCCTTGTTCGAACGACTGGCCGAGGCTGGAGCCGAGCTGATCGCGGTGCCAGCCGCGTTCACCGTCCCGACCGGCAAGGCGCATTGGCACGTGCTGCTGCGCGCCCGAGCGATCGAGGCCGGGCTGTTCGTCGTGGCGGCGGCCCAGTTTGGCACTCATGAGGACGGGCGCTCGACCTACGGCCATTCACTGGTGGTCGACCCGTGGGGCGAAGTGCTGCTCGACATGGGCGAAGAGCGTGGCCTCGGTTTTGCCGACATCGACCTCGGCCGGATTGCCGACGTGCGGTCGCGCGTGCCGGCGCTTTCGCATCGCAAGCCAGTCGGCCCCGCGCGCCGCGTCTAGCGACTCGATTGAGCGGCGGCGCTCATCACGCTATGCGCCTTTGCGGCGACCCCGTAGCTCAGCAGGATAGAGCATCAGATTCCTAATCTGAGGGCCGCGCGTTCGAATCGCGCCGGGGTCACCAGATTTGCGAGGTATTGTGACGGCTCAAACCCCAGAAGACGGCGATTTGGTCGCGCCGGCGCCCCAGGTCGAGGTTCCGGGCGAGGTCGCGGAAGCGGTGCGCACCTTAATTCGCTGGGCCGGCGACGATCCCGACCGGGAGGGCCTCGCCGACACCCCCAACCGGGTGGCGCGGGCGTGGAAGGAATATGCCTCGGGCTATCGGCAGGACCCGGCGGTGCATCTGTCGCGGGTGTTCGAAGAAGTCGGCGGTTATGATGAGATCGTCCTGCTCAAGGACATCCCGTTCCAGTCGCATTGCGAGCATCACCTCGCCCCGATCATTGGCAAGGCGGCGATCGCGTATCTGCCCGGCGACAGGGTCGTCGGCATTTCCAAACTGGCGCGGGTGCTGCACGGTTTCGCCAAGCGCCTGCAGGTGCAGGAACGGCTGACCGCTCAGGTTGCCGATTGCATCTGGGAGCAATTGCAACCCCAGGGCGTCGCGGTTGTGATCGAGGCAAGCCACGCCTGCATGACCGCGCGCGGGGTCGGGACGCCGGGGGTGATGATGACCACCAGCCGAATGATGGGGACGTTCCGCGAAGACGAACGAAGCCGCCGCGAAGTGCTCGCGCTAATGGGCTATTAGCGGACACGAATGGGGGCGGCCCCTCGCGGAGCCGCCCCGGTATTACGATCGATCGAGTCGCCAGGCGATGCTTAGGACGTCGCCTCCATGCCGTGTTTCAGCTGGCTGATCTGGTCGTGGCCCGAACGCACCGACTGGAACGCCTTTTCGACCGCGGCGCGGGTTTCGCCGCTCAACGAGTCGCTCTTGAGGGCCGCTTCATATTTGGCCTTGAGATAATCCTCACCGCGCTCGACTTCGTTGATGATCGCTTTCTCGTCGCGGCCGGTGATCGCCGCCTTGAGATCCTCGAAGCGCTGGTGGGCCTTGCCCAGGAACGAACCGTCGTCCTCGGGATTGCCGCCGAGGCGGGTGACTTCGGCGCGCAGGGTCTGGACGACCATCTGGCGCTCACTCGCGCGCTGGCGGAAAATCTCGCGCAGGCGCTCATTATCGACGTTCTTGGCCGAATCCTCATAGCCGTTGATGCTGTCGATGGTGGTCGCGGTAAGCGTGTTGAGCGCGGTGATTTCTTCCGAATGCTTATGGTCGGTCATGCTAATACTCCAGCAAGTTGATTGGATGTGCGGACTCAACGCCTGACCCCGCGTTCGGTCGCCGCCGCGGCGGAGAATTTTCTGGGGTTGGCCGCGTTTTCGCGTCAGAATGGCGCGAACAGGGGGTTAGCAATGGCATGGACTCGGCGAGCCTTGCTCGAGCGGGTGGGGGCGATCGGCGGTGCCGGCGCTGCCTATCTGGCGATGGAGGCGATGGGGGTCACCGCACGGACCCCGCCCGGAGCGGAGAACTTCGCCCTTCCAAGGGGCAGCGGCAATGGCCGGTCGGTGCTCATCCTCGGGGCCGGGATCGCCGGACTCGTCTCGGCCTATGAGCTGAGTCAGGCCGGCTATGCGGTCAAGGTGATCGAGGCGCGCGATCGCATCGGCGGGCGCGCCTGGACCATTCGCGGACGGCAACGGATCGTCCAGTCCGGCCGCGCCGACCAATATTCCGATTTCAGCCCGGGTCTCTATTTCAACGCCGGCGCGGCGCGCATTCCGGCCACCCACCGAGCGATCCTTGGCTATGCCCGGCGCTTCGGGGTCAAGCTCGAGCCGTTCGTCAATGCCAACCGCAGCGCCGGGTGGGACTTCGGCGGCACGGTCCAGCGCGAAGGCCGCATGGTCAATGACGTCCGCAGCCAGATTGTCGAACTCCTGGCCAAGGCGATCGACCAGCATGCGCTCGACCGGGCAGTGCCCAAGGGCGAGCTCGAAATGATCCGGCAGTTCCTCACGCCCTATGGATCGCTCGACGGCAAGGGCGACTACGTCCCCGACGGGCGCAACGGTTTTGCGGTCGATCCGGGTGGCTATGCCCAGGCGCCGGTGGCGCTTGCGCCGCTGGGGTGGGCGCAATTACTGCCGTCGGACGCAATCATCTTGCCCTATCTGTTCGACACCATTCCCGAAATGCAGGCGGCGATGGTCCAGCCGGTCGGCGGCATGGATCGCATCGCTTATGCGATCTACGACCGGGTCAAGCCGCTGGTGCAATTGAACAGCCCGATCAGCGCCATCCGTCAGGTCGGCGGCCGGGTGGTGATCGAACATGGACCGGGCAAGCAAGCAAGCAGCGCCGATTACTGCATCTGCACCTTGCCGATGCCGATCCTGGCGCGGATTCCGAGTGACTTTTCGGCGGCCAAGAAGAAGGCGTTGACCAGCGTCGACTATGTCAAAAGCGTCAAGCTGGCATTCCAGGGCCCGCGCTTCTGGGAGACCGACGACAATATCTTCGGCGGCCCTGCCTGGACCGACCGGATGAACGAGAACATTCTTTACCCGTCGCATGACCTGGGCGCGCCGCTCGGCGTTCTGGTGGCGGCGTATTGCGCCGGCTGGACCCGGCGCGAGAACCCGCAGGCCTTCGCCGCCTTGTCGCACGAAGAGCGCTTCCGGATCAGCCTCGAGTCGGTCGAAGCGATGCATCCGGGACGATCGAAACTGCTCAGCCGCGGGGTCACTGTCGCCTGGGGACTGACGCCCTATTCGGAAGGGGTCGGAGCGCAGTGGCCCGACTTCGGAGCGGAGACCGGGACTCGCGGTCCCGACTATGCCGAATTGCTCAAGCCCGAGGGCCCGATCGTTTTTGCGGGCGAGCATTTGAGCTATTTGCCGACGTGGCAGGAAGGGGCGGCGCTATCGGCGCAGGCCGCGCTCAAGGTGCTCCAGTCGATGGTCCGCGAGCACGCTGCCTGATGCTCTGGCCTATCGCCGCGCACGGCAATATGGTCGCGGCCTGACTGAAACATCGAGGGAGGGTCGAGCAATGCACAAGTGGCTGATCAGCGGCGCAGGGATCGCCCTTGCACTGAGCGTTCCTGTAGCGGCGAAAAGCGCACTCCAGGCGCCGGCCGACGTCGCATCCGCGGTGGCATCGCGCGACCGCACCGCCGACAATGCCAAGCTCGATCCGTCGCGCAAGCCAGCCGCGCTGCTGGCCTTCCTTGGTTTGCGCAAGGGCATGCAGGTGCTCGATCTGTTTGGCGGCAATCTTTATTGGTCCGAAATCATTGCCCCTGCGGTCGGGCAGAAGGGGCATGTGACGATCTGGCAGCCCGGCCAATTCCTCACTCCGGACGGCCGCAAGAAACTGGACGGTTTCGCGGCTGCGCATCTGAATGTGTCGTGGCTGACGAGCCCGTTTGAATCGCCCAACTTGCCGGTCTCGGCTTATGATTTCGCGCTGATCAATCTCGATTATCATGACGTCTATTGGGAAAATAAGGAACGCGGAGTGGTCCGGATGGACCCCGATGCGTGGCTGAAGACGCTCTATTCGGCGATGAAGCCGGGCGCGATCGTCGGCGTGGTCGACCATGCCGCGACGCCGGGCGGTGACACCCGCGCGGTGGTCGAGAAATTCCACCGCATCGACCCCGCGGTCGTGCGCCGCGATTTCCGCAAGGCGGGCTTCGTCCTCATCGGCACCAGCGCCATGTATCGCAATCCCGCCGATACCCACCAAGTGCTGGTGTTCGACCCGGCGATCCGCGGCAAGACCGATCGGTTCGTGATGAAGTTCAGGAAAGTCGGCCGTTGAGCGCAGCGGCTGGACGCGCCGAGCCACGTCGGGCGGCGCGATTCAGCATCGGCACCTGGTTCGTCGTTGCAGCGCTGGTTCTCGGGCTTGTCCTGGGCGGCGCCAGCGAGCGGCTCGTCCCGGCGTGGCGCGACGGCTTCGGCAATGTCTTCGGAATCGTCGGTGGGCTGTGGCTCGACGCGCTCCGGGTGACGGTCATCCCGCTGGTCTTCGCCTTGCTCGTCAAGGGTATCGTCGGCGGCACTTCGGTGGCCGGGGAGGGGCGGATCGCGGCGCGTGCCGTACTCTGGTTCGCCGGTCTTTATATAAGCTCGGCGACGATCGGGATGATCGTCACGCCGCTGCTCCTCGACCTGTTCCCGTTGTCGCCGGGGTCGGCGCAGGCGGTTCAGGCAGGCTTCGCCGCGGTTGACCCGGCGAGCGTGAAAACTTCGGTCGCCGGACTGGGCGATTTCATCCGCTCGTTCATTCCCTCCAATCTGTTCGCAGCCGCCGCCAGCGGGTCGATCCTCCAGATCGTCGTCTTCGCCATCGCTTTCGCGGCGGCGATTTCGCTGCTCGAGCCGGCCAGGCGCAAGCCGCTGACCGCTTTCTTTGACTCGCTTGGCGAGGTCATGCTGATCATTATCGGCTGGGTGCTCAAGCTGGCGCCGGCCGGGGTGTTCGCGCTCGCCTTCGTGGCCGGCGCCGCGTCGGGCGCCGGGCTGTTCGGCGCGATGCTCCATTTCATCATCCTTTACATCGCGGTCGGGCTGATCATCATCGTCGCGGCGTATGCGGTGGCGGTGATTGCCGCCGGTTTCCCGCTCGGCGCTTTCGCCCGGGCCCTGGCCCCGACCCAGGCGATCGCCTTTTCGACCCAGTCGTCGACCGGGTCGCTGCCGGCGATGCTGCTGTCGGCGAAGCGCCTCGGAATCCAGGAACGGACCGCGGACATCGCGCTGCCGATGGCCGCTGCGCTGTTTCGTGCAACCGGGCCGGCGATGAACGTCGCGGTCGCGGTGTTCATCGCCCGGATGCTGGGCATGGAATTGACCTGGGGAGCGATGCTCGCCGGGGTCGCGGTCGGCGCGGTGGCTTCGATCTCCGCGCCCGGCCTGCCCGGCCAGGTCAGCTATTTCACGTCGATCGCACCGATCGCCATGGCGATGGGGGTGCCGATCGCGCCGCTTGGAATGCTGATCGCGGTCGAGCCTGTGCCCGACATGTTCCGCACCGTCGGCAATGTGACGATGGACGTCGCCGTCGCCGGCGCGCTCGACCGCCGCTCGGGCTAGCGCCCCGCGATGCTGCGCACGCGATCCGAATAGAGCCGCCCGACCGGCTGTTCGGTGCCGTCGGCGAGCCGGGCGACCCACCGTCCCGACGGATTGCGGGTGAAGCCGGCGATGAAATCCTTGCGCACGATCGCCGAGCGGTGGAGCCGGACGAACAATTCCGGATCCAGCCCTTCTTCGAGGGCGGTCATCGAATGATGAATGAGCCAGCTTCGTCGGCCGACGTGAAGGCGCATGTAATCGCGCTCGGCCGATACCCGGTCGACGTCGCGCGCAGCGATCCGCACCAGGCCTGACAGGTCGGAGGCCCAAAATTCCTCGAGCCACCTGGAGCCTTCGCGCCTGGGCTTGCCGGCGCGCTGCTCGAAATAGGCGCGGGCCCGCTCGAGCGCGCGCTGAAGCCGCACCGGATCGACCGGCTTCATCAGATAATCGACCGCCTCGACTTCGAAGGCGGCGACCGCGAACTGGTCGAAGGCGGTAACGAAAATGACCGCTGGCGAGCATTCCTGCCGGGCCAGCGAGCGGGCGACGGCGATTCCGTCGAGCCCGGGCATGGCGATGTCGAGCAACAGCAGATCGGGGCGCAGCGCGGCGCTCAGGTTGATTGCGGATTCGCCGTCGCTCGCAGTGCCGACCAATTGCGCGCCGTCGGCCTTGGCGAGCAGCAATTGCAGGCGCTCGACCGCGAGCGGCTCATCATCCGCGACCAGCACCCGGATCGGCCGCGGCTCAGTCACGGAACTCGATCGGCAGGGTCAGTGAAACCTTGTACCCGCCCGCGGTCATCGGCCCGAACCGGCAATTGGCGCGGCCGCCGAACCGCGCTTCGAGGCGCTGGCAGACGTTGTCGAGGCCAAGTCCGGTGCCTTCGTGGGTGGCGGCCGGTAGCTCGTCCTTGCCGCCGTGCTTGAGGCGGTTGCTGATGTCGAGGATCATGCGCCCGTCGCCAAGCGGCCGGGCGGCGATTGCGACAAGCACCGCCTTGCGGCTTTTGGAGACTCCATATTTGATCGCATTTTCGACAATCGGCTGGAGGATCAGCGCCGGCAGCAAGGCTCGCTCGAGCTCGGCCGGGACGTCGATCTCGACATTGAGCCGGTCGGGGAAGCGGGCCATTTCGATGTCGAGATAGAGCTTCTGGAGCTCGATCTCCTCGGCCAGCGTGACGTCGGCGCCGGGATCGAGCGAGAGGCTGGTGCGGAAGAAGGTCGAGAGCGCCAATAGCATGGCCTCGGCGCGGTCGGCGCGGCCAGTCATGACCAGCGACGACAGCGAGTTCAAGGTGTTGAACAGGAAGTGCGGATTGACCTGATAGCGCAGGGCGCGGACCTGGGCTTCCTGCGCCGCGCTTTCGGCGGCCGCGACCTGGCGCTGGGCGGCAAGCGACGCGGCCTGGGCGCGCGTGGCAAGATAGAATGCGCTCCAGGCAAGGAAGAAGAACAGCCACACGACCGAGATGTCCGCGGCGTAGCGAAGGCGCTTGTTGCTATCGAGGTCGTGCATCTTGGGGAACGTCAGGACGAGCGGTTCGGCAGCGCTGCGCTCGATCCGGATTTGCTGGCCCTTTTCGACGATGACGAAGCCTTCGCGCGCCTGATAACGAAATTCCTCGCGGCTTTGGCGCATCACGTCTTCGAGCTGGAGGAGGACGAACGACAGGATCATCGAGGCGGCCAGCGAGCTCAATCCGGCAACGACGGCCTTTTTGCGGATGGTCCCGGTGCGCGCGAAGACATTGATCGACGCGTAAATGAGTCCGGTCAGCAAGATGCCAAGCAGGATCACGACCAGCTTGTTTTCAAGGGTCGTCCACGGGTCCGAGCCGAGGAACGCCCGGGCGACCACCGTCAGTGCGTAGAACAGCCAGAAGCCGAGAATCGATTTGAGCCCGGTCCGCCAATCGACAAAACGCGAAACGGCATTGATCGGATGGGGCGAAGCCATGCTCCCTCTTGTCGCAAAATATCGCTTGCGCAAACCACCCTTCGGCCATTGGCAGAAGCAGCTTCACCACCGGTCGAACAAATTGCCCGGAACGCTGTCGGCGCGCGCTCGTTGGATTGATGAAACGAAAAACCGGGAGGGCACCAATGAACGACAATGACCCCAAAACGAGCACGCCGCCGCCGGCGATCCTGTCCGGCGCGCCAGACCGGGAGCTCGAGGACAAGCTGAAAAAGCACCCCCATGACCTCGACGCCAAGGCCGACGTTGGAAGCGACCAGTCGATGGATGCATCGGACCCGTCGGCGGCCGTTCAGCCGGGGCAGAAGGACGAACCGGTGCCATCGTCCGGCTTCCCCGAATAAGGCGAGTTTGTTTCGGCAACGGAACTGATTGGATTCGTTGCTGAAATTCAACACGACGGTAATAAAGTGGGGATAAGTGAAGATTTAGCGTTGCCGCAATGACTCGCCTCTGATTCAACCCTGAATGGGGGGTGGGATTGTGGTTAACGGTCAATCAACCATTACCGCTGCATGATCCTGCCAAGGCAATAGGAGTCGGGTCATGATCACGCGCACGAGCCAGCCGGCAGGCGGGACCTTGCTGATCTCTGAAATGAAGGAGTTCGCTACCTTCCCGAAGTCGACGCAGCGCTACATCCGGCGTGCGCTCGATGTCGCCTACGGGCGCCGCGACGCGATCGAATGTTGGGCTCGCGACGACGGCGAGACGGCATCGATCCGGGCCCAGGGGCGGCTGTACAAGCAGCTCGACCATTTGCGGCTCCAGGTGCCCGACGACAGCGGGCTCGACATGATCGAACCGTTCATCGGCATGCTCATCACCTTGACCGCGTTCGATCTTGGCCAGGAGCGGCTCGATTGTTTCGCCTCCTACCGCTTCCTTTATGAGCGGCTGGTCGGCGCGGCGGCGCGGCCGTGGCTGCCCGCGGCCTTCTGCTCGGCGGCGGCGCTTCCGCATCTCCATCCCGAACGTCGCCGGATCCTGCTCCAGTCGATCAGCGAAAGCGCCGCGACTGCGCCCGGCTGGTCGAGCCGCGAGCCGGTGTTCTGGCCGGAGTGGGTCGAAAAGGTCGACCTTCAGGCCGCCGCCTAACCCGCACTATCCGCGAGTTTCTGCACCAGTTCGGCGGCGAATTCGCCGAGCGTATCGTCGCGCGCGCCCATGATCACGATGCGGTCGCCGGAGCGTGCTTCGGCGAGTAGCGCGGCGCCGATCGCCGGGCGCTCGGCGATGTGGATCGCCGTTCCGCCGCGCTGTTCGATCTGGCCTGCAAGCCAGGCGCTGTCGCGGGCCTTTTCGACCGTGCCGCCATGATAGACCGGATCGGGCAGGAACAGGATGTCGCCCGGCGCCATGCCCGTGGCGAAACTGTCGGCAAGCTGTTCGCCCATCTTGGTCAGCGGGCCGAAGCCGTGCGGCTGGAACATGATCAGCAGCCGGCCGGGCCGGGCGCGCAACGCCGCCAGCGTGGCGTCGATCTTGTCCGGATTATGCGCGAAATCGTCGATCACGGTAATCCCGGCGGCGCTGCCGATGGTCTCGAGACGGCGCTTCGTTCCCTCGAACCGCCCAAGCGCAGTGCACGCATCGTCTAGCCGCGCCCCAAGCGCCACCGCCGCGGCAATCGCCGCAAGCGCATTGGAAGCGTTGTGGCGGCCCGGAACCTGAAGCTGCAGCTCAACCCGCTCGCCCCCGGCCTCGACCGCGAGCGCGGCCCCGGCGTCCGCTTCACGATACTCGCGGCCGATGACCGCAGCGCCGGGGCTGTCAAAACCAAAACCGATGATTTTGTCCGCCGGCTGCGCTTCAGCCAGCAGCCGCGCTTCGGGGTCGTCGAGATTGACCACCGCGGTGCGCGCCGCAGCGAGAAACCCGGCGAACAAGGCGCGAAGCTCGCCCATTTCCTTATGATCGAGCGTGACGTTGGTGATGACCGCGACTTTGGGCCGGTAAAGCGCGATCGAGCCGTCGCTTTCGTCGACTTCGCTGACGAACAATTCGGGGTCGCCGACCAAGGCGCTGGCGAAGGGCGTTCCGCGGGTGACGAAATTCTTCATCACCGCGCCGTTCATCACCGTCGGCTGGCGGTGGCAGGCGTGGAGGATCCAGCCGATCATCCCGGTCACGGTCGATTTGCCGCTGGTGCCCCCGACCGCGACGCTGCGCTGCGCCGCGTTCAACAATTTGGCGAGATATTGCGGCCGGGTGAGATGGGACAGGCCCAGTTCGCGAGCGCGGGCGACGTCGGGGATCGTGGCTTCGACCGCGGCCGAGGTGACGAAGGTCATTCCGGGTTTGAGCCCCGAGCCGTCCTGCGCGAACAACTGGATACCGAGCGAGCGGAGATAATCGAACTTGGCCCTGGTGCGCCCGGCGTCAAGCGAGCGGTCGGAGCCCGCGACCTTGCCGCCGCTGGCGCGGACGATCGATGCCAGGGGCAGCATACCGCTGCCGCCGATGCCGCAGAAAAAGACGGTCGAATCACTCATGCCGGCGGCCCTATTGGCCAGCGGCGGCCAAAGCTAGTGGCAGGCGCCGCCGCCGGGCCATCCGGTCCAGCCGGGACCGCGCACGACCCGGCCCGGCCTGGCGCCGGTGTGCCTGCCGCCGCTTACCACCTGGCGGCCATTGACGAAGACGTCGCTGACCCCGGTCGCCAGCTGGTGCGGCTTGTCGTAGGTCGAATGGTCGGCGATCGTGGCCGGGTCGAACACTACGACATCGCCGTAGTAACCGGGCTTGAGCGAGCCGCGCTGGCGTAGTTCGAGGTTGGTCGCCGGAAGCTGGGACAAGCGATGCACCGCATCGGCCAGCGTCGTGGTCTTTTCATCGCGCACATAATGGCCAAGCAGCCGCGCAACATTGCCGTAAGCGCGCGGGTGATTGTTCGATTTGAGGAACACGCCTTCGGGTGCCGGCGCGCCTTCGTCGCTGCCAAAGCTCATCCACGGGAGCGCGGTTTCGCGCTTCACATTGTCCTCGTTCATCAGGAAATACGCGGTGCCGACGCGCGACCCGTCTTCGATCACCAGGTCGATGGCGGTATCTTCGGGGCTGGTGCCGCGCATCTTGGCGACCTCGGCCAGGGTCTTTCCGGTGAGCGGCTTCAGCTTGGGATTCTTGAACCCGAGGAACAGCACCCGCGCGGGATCGCCGGCGAGCCTCATCAGATTTTCCCAGCCCTTGGGCTCGGCGCGCATTTCGGCGATCACTTTGGCGCGGATCGCGGGATTCTTGAGGTTGGCAATCCATTGTTCGAGCCCGCCCGACTGAACCCACAGCGGCATGGCCGCATCAAGCCCGGTCGCGCCAGCGGTGTAGGTGTACATATCGGCGGTAATGCGCTGACCCGCGGCGCGCGCCGCCTCGACTCGAGCGATGACCGGGTCGAGCTTGTCCCAATTGGACTCGCCAGCCTGCTTGAAGTGATAGATTTCAGCGGGCGCGCCGGATTCGCGGCTGATCGCGATCAGTTCGTCGACCGCCGGAAGCAGTTCATTCCCTTCCGAGCGCATGTGGCTGATATACATCCCGCCACACTTGCCGGCCTCGGTGACGAGCGCGGTCAGCTCCGGAGTCCGGGCATAATTGGCGGGCGCATAAATGAGCGACGAGCCCACGCCCATCGCGCCTTCCTTCATCGCCGCGCGGACCAGGCCGCGCATTTGCGCAAGCTGCGCCGGCGTTGGCTGGACGTCCTTTTCGCCAAGCACAAAACGGCGCGCGGTGGTCGCGCCGACGAACGACGCGATGTTCGGCGAGACGCCCTTTTTCTGGAGGTAGGCGAGGTAATCGCCAAGGCTGGTCCAGACGATCGGATATTTGATGTCCCCCTGGCGCTTCTTGGCGAGCCGTTTCATCTTCGGATTGAGCGGCCCCATGCTGTCCCCTTCGCCCATGACCTCGAGCGTCACGCCCTGCATGACATCGGCCATGCCGCGCCCGTCCTGGATGAGGTCTTCGTTGGCCCAGCTGAGCATGTTGATGAAGCCCGGCGAGACCGCCTTGCCGGCGGCGTCGACCGTGCGCGGTGCGCGGCCCGGCGCTCGCGGGCCGACGTAGGCGATTGTGTCGCCGATCAGCGCGACATCGCCGATATAGGGCGCGCCGCCCGATCCGTCGTAGATCGTGCCGCCACGGATAATCACCGAATACGGGGGTGCCGGGCGCGCGGCTGCGGCGGGCAGCGACAGGGTCGCAAGCAGGATCACGGCCAGGCTCATCGGCAGTTTCATCGACATTCCCCTTTCAACTCGGCTCAAGACTGCCCTATCTGAAGGGCGGGCGCCACTTGAGATTGAGGTAGTCGAATGCGGATTGCGGTGGTCGCCCCAAGCTGCACGCTCGATCGCGCGGCCGCGGCGCGGCTTGAAGCGATGGTCGTCGAGCGCGGCGACTGCGATCTCCGCATCCACCCCCAATGCTTTCTCAGTGACGGCCATTTCGCCGGCCCGGACACTGAGCGGCTGAGGGCGCTGCGCGAGGTCATGGCCGACCCCGCCGTCGACGCCGTCTGGTTCGCGCGCGGCGGCTATGGCTCCAACCGCATCGCCGAGGCCGCCGCCAGCGACCTGCCCGAAGCGGCGCGGGCCAAGACGTATTTGGGCTATAGCGACGCCGGCTTCCTCCATGCCGGGTTCGACAAGGCCGGGCTCAAGGCGGTGTGGGGGCCGATGCCGCAGGACTTGCTGCGCGCTGACGGCGAAGCGGCGGCCGGGCGCGCGCTCGACTGGCTCGTGTCGGGGTCTCCGCAAGCGCTCGAACCTGGACTCGACGGGCCGGCGATGGCGTTCAATCTGACCGTGTTGTCGAACCTGCTCGGAACCCCGCTCGAACCCGATTTCAGCGGCGTCGATCTATTGCTCGAGGATGTCGGCGAGCATCATTACCGGCTCGACCGCACGATGTTTCATCTGACCGCCAGCCCGAACATCCGCCGAGTGCGGCAAATTCGCCTTGGCCGGGTCAGTGAAATCCCCGCCAATCAACCGGAATTCGGGGCCGGCGACCATGACATCGTGCGCGACTGGTGCCGCCGCTCAAGGATCGCATTCGGCGGCATTGCCGACATTGGCCACGACAGCGCCAACAAGGTGGTTCCTTTCCGTTAATCGCAGGAAAGTTGATCCATGTCGTGAAGCCCTTGCGCAACGCCCCTAGTTGCGCTCTACCGAGGGGAGTAACAACAGGAGGGCCTGATGGCAGAAGGCAGTGGTCGTAAAGCAGGGGGCGGGTTAGCTCGTCCGGTTCAACCGTCGGCGGATTTGGCGGCGATTACCGGTAGCGCTCCGCTACCGCGCAGCCAGGTGGTTTCGAAGATGTGGGAGCACATCAAGAAGAACAACCTTCAAAACCCGCAAAACAAACGGGAAATCATGGCAGACGACAAGCTGAAAAAGATCTTCGGGGGCAAGGATCGGGTCAGCATGTTCGAAATGAACAAGCACCTTTCGAACCACCTGAAATAGACTTCGGGCAGTTCGTTTCAAAAGGGGGATCCGCTGCGGCGGGTCCCCTTTTTTATCGCTGTTGGCGCGCGACTCGGCGCTTCCGGCTTAACCCCGCCACTGCCCGTCAAAGGCTTCGGCGGTGACCGGATAGCCCAAGTGGTCCGGAATGGTGATATATTGCAGCCCGTCGCGCTCCTCGATCCACGGGGTCACGGGCTCGATCGGGTGGGCCGCGGCATCGGCCTTGATGGCGGCGAAACTGCCGTGCAGCGCAAGTCGTTCGAGGGTGCGGCGGGTCGGAAAAATCAAGCGCGCTTCGCCTCTTTTTTCCTGGTCCAGAACCGCTGCAGCGCTGAGCCATGACGCGTTCGAACATTCGCCCGCGACCACACGCGGAAGCCAATTGCCGGACGGCGACCGGGCGATATAAAATAAGGTATCGAAGCGGCGCACGGCGTGAAACTTGGGCACCCAGCGCGCGAATGGAGTCAGGGCGTCGAGGTCGAGCGTGAAGCCGCCATCACCAAGCACAGCGGCGAACGGCTGGCCGGCGACCAGCGCCGACTGCAGCGCCGCGGCCCGCGCCGCGTCGGGCTGCGGCGTGATCCCCACCGCAACCGCGGTTTCCTCGAGCGTTTCGCGGATCGCCGCGACAACTGCACCGGCGCCAGCTCCAGCTCCGTCGCCGACGCCGGGCGCTGCGGCCAGGTCGTGATCGGCGTGGTCGATGCGCCCGCCCGGGAAAACCAGCGCGCCCGCCGCAAAGGCCATTCCCCCGGCGCGCTCGACCATCAGCAGCTCGGGGGGGCCGGAAGCGCGGTCGCGAACGACGATCAGGGTCGCTGCTGGAATGGCGTCGCCGGTCATGCGCCAAGCATTAGCGCATTGGTCACATGCCGGCGACGTTCTGCTCGTCGGCGTCGGTCGGATTGCTGGCGGAATTCGTCGCCGCTGCGTTTTCCTGCTCGAGCTGCTGCTGCTGAGTGCCCAGCGCAACCGCTTCGGCGTTGGCGGCGTCCCCAGCGGCATTGCTGGCCATGGCGTTGAGATCGTTATTGGCGGCGTTCACCTGGGCGGTGTTGAGCGCGTCGCTGTTGCTGCTGTTGCAGCCGGCGAGGGCGAAAGTGAGCGCGGCGGCGCCGGCAATCGCAAAACTCAGCTTGGTCATGGTCAGTCCCTGTCGTGGATGAATCTCGATTGCCTTGTCCTACCAGCATCGCGCCATTTGGTTCCATCCCCCAAGTGCGAAACGGGGGTCGCCTTGTGAATCGCGCGCCGAGCGCTTATTTTCATCACCGCCGGGCGACCGGCTATGTCGGTAGATTGTTGAGTGGAATAGGCATTTCGGACCCGGGGGGCAGTACCCCGGCGCCTCCACCACCAACCGCTCGATCAAGCGGTTGCTGATGGGGGCGAAATAGGATCGACGGGTGCAATAAAGGCTCGATTGCCGATCGGTAGGAGACCACCGTGACGGCTCGTACACACAAGTGCCAACGATAATCAGGCTCTTGCTATTGCTGCGTAACTGACGGCCTAACGGTCAGACGTTACAAAGACAAAAGCGCGGTCGGACCCCGCCGGGCAACAGAAGGGGAATCCAGCGGCCGCCGAGGGAGCCGGGCAACAGAATCCCTCGGACTTTT
>JARXKO010000006.1:0-2459 GCA_030271595.1 Pseudomonadota bacterium
AATTCGGGGATGAAGGCTGCGGTGAACACGCTCCACACCGACGGCGCGATATCGACCCAGCGGGTCTGGTAGGTGGTCGGAACGATCACTCCGAACGGATGACTGTCGTCGATGTAGCGGCTGCCCTTGGCCGATTTGACGATCGCCGCAATCGCGGTGGCGAGGTTTGGTGCGGCCTGGAGCACGGCAAGGCCGATGATATCGCCGCTGCGGCCGTCGATGGTCAGTTGGACCTTGTTCCTGTGCGGGCCCGTCGCGGTCACCGAATAGGTGGTGCCCAGGCGCTTCATCTTTTCAATCCCGTAGCCGCGCGCCTTGAGGTCCTTGGCGACCGCGCCGGGCGCCAGGATTTGGTTTTTGGGCGCCTTGGGCGGCGGCAGTCGAAGTTTCGCGTGCGCGGCGGCACCGGCGGCGGCTGGAACACCGGCAATCGCAATTGCCGCAGCGATACTCAAAAAGGCGTTACGCATGACTTTCCCCCTCGTCCCGCGGCCTCGTCCACCCCTCGGGACTCGCAGCGGGACGGTGATGATGACGAGCGATCCCCCAAAGTAAACCGAAATCAATAACTCGCGCCCGATTGCGCCCTGCCACGGGTCGGGTGCATCGCGAGTGATAAGACCTAAGTTATTGAGAACATTTTGGAATGTAGAATGCATGGAACTTTTGTTCCTGACTCTGCATTGAAGCTTCAAAAGTCGTTCGAATTTCACAGGTGTTGAACAATGAAGCAGCTTGCGATTGCGCTCGCGCTGGCGGGGACTTGCGCCCTGTCGATTGTCCCGTCCAGGGCCGGAGCGCTCGAAACCTACGAAGCCATTTCCGCGGCCACCGATGCCGCCAGCCAGGCGCGCATGGACATGATCGACGCGTTCGGCCCCAAAGCGCTGGCGCCCGGTCAATATGTGTGGCGCGACGTGCCCGGCAACGCCGGTTCAGAACGAGTCGTCGTCAGCCTCGCCGATCAGATGGCGTATCTGTATCGCGGCAACACCCTGATGGCCGCGACGACGATTTCGAGCGGACGCGACAGCAAGCCGACACCGACCGGCATTTTCTCGATCCTCGCCAAGACGCCGATGTATCATTCGAAGAAATATGAAAATGCGGCGATGCCCTACGCCCAGTTCTTCGATCCCGCGGGCATCGCGTTGCACGCCGGTGCCGTCGCCCGCGAACCGATGAGCCACGGCTGCGTCCATTTGCCGATCGCGTTCGCCAAGAAATTGTTCACCACCACCCAGGTCGGGACGCCGGTCTATATTGGCGCGTGAATTGGCCTTGGTCCGGGCGTTCGCCCCTTGCGCCCGGACCGTCCCCTTGGGGCGCAAAGCATTGGCCGGATTTGGATTAATTGACCGCTGATTGAACAAAGTGCGGCGGCCGAACGTTGATCGGCCAAACAATTTTAAAGAGTTCCGACCGTGAAAATTCAGCTTTTGGCCGGTGCCGCTTGTGCGGCACTGATAGGGTTCGCTCAGCCCGCGTTGGCGGCGGCAAACCCCGAAATACCCCAAGCCGCGCAGGCTGCTCCGGCCTTGTCGCAAGACGTCGCTGGCTTTTACGCCGGCCGCGCCAATGCGCCGTTGTGGATCAAGGACCAGGCGCCATCCGCCGCCGCGACCGCCTTCCTCAGCGTGCTCGATCGCGCGGCGTTGGACGGCCTTGCCAGCGGACCCGAACTCGCCGCCCAGGCCCGGGCGCTGATCGCGCGCGGCGCTGGTGACGACGCCGACCGGATCCTGACGACGGCGCTGGTGCTCTATGGACAGGCGATCCAGACCCCGCCTCCGGGCGTGACGTACGGCGACAGCTGGGTTGCCCCGCGCAGCTCGACCCCGGCGCAGATGCTCGCCGCCGCTGCGGCCGCGCCCTCGCTCGCCGCCCATGTCGCGAAAATCAGCACTCCCAATCCGGTGTATGCGCAGCTGCGTGACGCCGCTTATGCCGATCTGTCGGTCAGCGGCGGTGCCCCCGATCCGCGGGTCGTCGCCAGCCTGGCGCGGGTTCGCGAAGCGCCGTTCCAGAAGCGCTACGTGATGATCGACGCCGCCTCGGCGACCTTGTGGATGGTCGAGGATGGCCGCATCGCGGACAGCATGAAGGTCATCGTCGGCAAGGCCGATGCGCCGACCCCGTTGCTCGCCAGCACGATCTATTACGCGACCTTGAACCCGTATTGGAATGTCCCGGGCGATCTGGTGAAGAGCCTCATCGCGCCGCGCGTCGCGGCCCAGGGCGTCAAATATATCACCGAGCATAATTACGACGTGCTGTCGGACTACAGCGCCGACGCCAGGCCGGTCGATCCGGCGAGCGTCGATTGGGCGTCGGTCGCCGCTGGCAAGACCCTGGTCAAATTGCGCCAGCGTCCCAATCCCGCCAATTCGATGGGCAAGATGAAGTTCGGCTTCCCCAATGCTTCGGACATCTACCTCCACGACAGCCCCAACAAGGAT
>JARXKO010000006.1:2559-9273 GCA_030271595.1 Pseudomonadota bacterium
GGACGCCCTTCGGCGTTGGCCGCATGGCGGGCGAGGAACGAGGCATGAAGCTCGGCCAGCTCCTCATGGGCGCGGCGCACTTCGGGATCGTCTGATTTTGCGGCCATCTCGCGGCACTGGCGCTCGCGGTCGCGATGATACAGTTCTTGTTCGCCCATGGCCCTACCCCGACACGCAGGCGAACATAATCGCGGGCCCAAGCCTGCCGGTTGAGTCGGCCCGTCGCCGAAACGATACTATAATTTCGGTGGCGTAGCGAATCCCGCGGTTATCCGCCTTTTTCCTAAGCCTTTCATCTAGCTGGATAATTTTGTCGCACAGCCGACATTCCGAGGACCGTCGTGGTCAGTTATTGCCTTGCGAAGCGCTGTCCGCGACCTCGGCGAGCGGGCTTTGCGCCGAGGTTTCGCTGCCCCCGCCAAGCTTGAGCCAGTCGCGGAACGGCAGATGATACAGCTGGTCGATGACTTCGAACTCGAGCCCGCCGGGCTGCGAATCATTGCTGTTCCACAGTGCGACGACGCCGCTTTTCAGTGCCGGGTCGAACAGGATCAGCGAGCGGTAGCCGTTGATCCCGCCGCGATGGCCGATCAGGCGGTGGCCGGCATACTCATAACTGCGCCAGCCAAAGCCGTACCAGGCGTCGCCGAGCCGCTCGAGATATTGGCGCAATCGCCCGCGCTCGGTCGGGGTTTTCACATAGGGGGCGTGGATCGTCGCCAGCACCGACCCGTCGAGGACATCGGGCATCTCCCCCATCTGCGCCAGCATCCACAGGCTCATGTCCTTGATATTGCTGTTGATCCCGCCCGCGCCGGGAACCCGGTAATAGGTATCGAGCATCGGCAGCTCGCGGCCGCCGGCGCCGTGGGGCCGGGCCCAGCTCGGATTGGCCATCAGCGCGGCCATCGTCACGCTGGCGTGGGTCATCCCGATGGGATTGAAGAGATAGCGCTGGACGGCGAGCGGATAGGGCAGGCCGGTAACCCTCGCCACCATCTCGCTCGACGCATCGAACGCGACATTCTGGTACGACCAGCAGGTCCCCGGCGCGCAGGTCGCGTTGAGTAGCGCCAGATTGTGGCGCAGGAAGCTCGGGTTCATCCCTTCCTCGAGCTTGTTGTCATAGGCGTTGCGGTAAAGGCCGAGGCGATGCGACAGCAGATCGGCGACGGTTGCCCGATATTCATTGCCGGCGGGAAGCTTGAGGTCGGGCGCGTACTTGGCGACCGGTGCGTTGAGGTTGATCTTGCCCTGCTCGGCGAGCTTTGCGACCATCGTCGCGGCGACCCCTTTCGACACCGAGGCCCAGCGGAACACGGTGTCGGGGGTGACCGGGTCGCCCGATCCGCGATGGGTTTCGCCATACCCCTTGAGAAAGGTGATGCGGCCATTTTCGACCACCCCGACGGCGAGGCCGACCATGCCCGGCTTGGCGATCAATTGCCGCAGCCGCCCGTCGAGCGCCGCATAATCGACATCGCGCCGGGCCGCGGGTTCGAGCGCCGCGAGCCGCACATGCGATGCCGCTGCCTCGGACCCTTCATGGACCGCGGGGTCGCTTGGCTGCATCGCCAGCAACGATGCCGCCGCCACCAACGCGCCGGCCCCGATCGCGATTTTCTGATAAAGCTTCAACGACATGCTCCCCGCCCGGCTAAGCTGTGACGCTGGCCGGCGCGGCGCTCAACGGCCAAATGGGTCGCTTGCGGCGAACCGAGTCAAAGGCGCGACGAGCGGGGATTCTGGCAATCGCCGGGGCGGTGGCCTAAACGCCGCTTCGGAAACTCGAATCGATGCAATTCCTCAAAACGCTCCTCTGGGTGCTGGTCGCGGTAGTCGTGGCCCTGTTCGCCAGCCGCAACTGGGTGCCGGTGACGCTCAGTCTGTGGGGCGATATCCAGGCCGATATCAAGGTCCCGCTGCTGTTGCTGCTGATGTTCCTGCTCGGCATGGTCCCGACCTGGGCGATCATGCAGGGCAAGGTGTGGGCGATGAAGCGGCGGCTCGAGGCGCTCGAGCGGACTCGCGCCGCCGACCCCGCTCCCGATCTCGCCGACTCCAGACTGGCCGAGCCGCCGCTTTGAACCCGGTGTTCGTCGCCATCGACACGCCCGATCTCGACCGCGCGCTCGGCCTCGCCGCGGCGCTCGGGGATCAGGTTGGCGGGATCAAACTGGGTCTCGAATTCTTTGCCGCGCAAGGGCCCGAAGGGGTGCGCAGGATCGCCGCGCTCGGGCTTCCGATATTCCTCGATCTGAAGCTCCACGACATCCCCAATACCGTGGCCAAGGCGGTCGCGTCGCTGGCCCCGCTCGAGCCCGCGGTGCTGACCGTCCACGCCGCCGGCGGCCAAGCCATGCTCGAAGCCGCCAAGGCCGCCGCGCCCGCCGCCACCAAGGTCGTCGGCGTGACCGTTCTGACCAGTCTCGACAGCGGCGACCTCGAGGCCACCGGCGTGGGCGGTAGCCCAAGCGCCCAGGTCGCGCGCCTCGCCGCGTTGTGCGCATCGGCCGGACTCGACGGGATCGTGTGTTCGGGGGCCGAGGTCGCGTCGGCCCGCGATCAGTGGCCCGAAGGCTTTTTCGTCGTCCCCGGGGTCCGCCCCGAAGGCGGCGACGCCGACGACCAGAAGCGGGTCGTCACTCCTGCCCAGGCGCTCGGCCGCGGCGCCTCGATCCTCGTCATCGGCCGGCCGATCACCGGCGCCACCGACCCGGCGAGCGCCGCCCGCGCCATCGCCGACAGTTTGAAAAGGCACGTTCTATGAGCTGGCTGAGCCGAGTCCGCAGCGGGATCCCGTTCCTGCCCAAACGCCAGAGCACCGAGAATCTGTGGCACAAATGCAAGAAGTGCCAGACGATGATCTTCACCAAGGAATGGGAAGACAATCTGCTCGTCTGCCCGCGCTGCGGCTTTCACGACCGAATCGGCCCGCAGGCGCGGTTCGAGCAATTGTTCGACGGCGCCAAGTGGCAGTTGCTCGACTCGCCGAGCGTGCGCGAAGACCCGCTCAAGTTCCGCGACACCAAACGCTATACCGAGCGGCTCAAGGCGGCGCGCAGCGCCAATGGCGAGCGCGACGCACTGGTCACTGCGCGCGGCAAGATCGACGGCCGCAAGGCGGTGGTCGGGGTCCAGGATTTCGCCTTCATGGGCGGATCGATGGGAATCGCGGTCGGCGCCTCGTTCGTCGCCGGGGTCAAGGCCGCGATCAAGGACAATTGCCCCTACATCCTGTTCACCGCGGCCGGCGGCGCCCGGATGCAGGAGGGCATTTTGAGCCTTATGCAAATGCCGCGCACGACCGTCGCCCGAGCCGAGCTCAGGGAAGCCGGGCTGCCCTATATCGTCATCCTCACCGATCCGACCACGGGCGGGGTCACCGCCTCCTATGCGATGCTCGGCGACGTCCAGCTGGCCGAGCCCGGCGCGCTGATCGGCTTTGCCGGCCAGCGGGTGATCGAACAGACCATCCGCGAGAAATTGCCCGACGGCTTCCAGCGCGCCGAATATCTGCTCGAACATGGCATGATCGACATGGTCGTGCCCCGCGGCCAGCTGCGCGAGCGATTGGCGCTGCTCATCGCCTACCTCGCGCCGGAGAAGAAGGCGGCGGCGTGAGCGCCTCCCCTCCCGCCAGCGGGAGGGGCCGGGGGTGGGGCTGTCGATGACGTCGGCGAGGCACCATCCCCACCCCAACCCCTCCCGCGAGCGGGAGGGACTTTAAGTGGACTTCGCGCGCTCCACCCACCCCGGCGTCCAGGCTCAGCTCGACCGCCTGACCATGATCTCGCCCGCCGGCGACCGCCTCGGGCTCGAACGGATCGCCGTCCTCCTCGACCGCCTCGGCCGTCCGCAGGATCGGCTGCCGCCCATTTTCCATGTCGCCGGGACCAACGGCAAGGGCTCGACCATCGCCATGCTCCGCGCCGCGATCGAGGGCGCGGGCCACTCGGTGCATGTCTTCACCAGCCCGCACCTCGTCCGCTTCAACGAACGCATCCGGGTCGCCGGGCGGTTGATCGACGATGCCGCGCTCGAACAGTTGCTAAGCGAGGTCCTCACCGTCGCCGAAGGGGTCGAGCCGAGCTTCTTCGAAGTCGCGACGGCGGTCGCTTTGCTCGCCTTCGCCCGCACTCCCGCCGACGCCTGCTTGCTTGAGGTCGGGCTCGGCGGGCGGCTTGATTCGACCAACATCGTCGCCCGGCCATTGGTGTGCGGGATCGCCAGCGTCGGCCTCGACCATCAGCAATATCTCGGCACCACGCTGGCCGAAATCGCCGCGGAGAAAGCCGCCATCGCCAAGGCCGGCGTGCCGCTGGTCGCGCTCGCCCAGCCGCCCGCAGCAGAAGCGGCGATCATCGCCACCGCCGCCGAGCTCGGCGCGCCGCTCCTGATCGAAGGCCGCGACTGGTCGGCCGACCAAGCGTTGATCCCGGCTCTGCCCGGCGCGCACCAGGTCCGCAATGCCAACCTCGCCTGGCACATGCTCGCCGCGCAGGATCGTTTGGCAATCCGCCACGACGATTTCGTCGCCGCGCTCAAGCGGGTCGAGTGGCCGGGGCGGCTCCAGCGCCTCGGCGACGGCCCGCTCACCCAAGGGGTCGAGACGTGGATCGACGGCGCCCATAATGGCGATGCCGCGGCGGCGCTGGCACGCTATCTCGCCGCGGCCGGGGCGATGCATCTCATCCTCGGAATCCTCGCCAACAAGGATGCGGAGGACATCGTCGGGCTGCTCAAGCCGCACGCGCTGTCGCTGACCTTCGTGCCGGTCCCCGATCACGAGCATCACGATCCTGCCGTGCTCGCCAGGCGCTTCGGCGGATCGGCGGCGGCGAGCGTCGCGGACGCCCTCCCCCGCCTGCCCGCGCCGCGACTGATCGCCGGTTCGCTCTACCTCGCCGGAGCCGCGCTCGCCGCCAATAATGAGGTGCCCGGCTAGGCTTTCTTTTTCGGCGCTGGCTTTTTCTTGAGCGCGGGTTTTTTCCGGGTTGCGGGCTTGCGCTCCTTGACCGCGGCCTCGCGCGGCGTGTCGCTGACGCTCGGCGCGGTGTCGGCGACCAGCGCCGGCGTCTCGGTCGCCTTGACCCGGATCCATTCGAGGATCACGAACAGGATCGCGAACGCGCCCGCCGCCGCGGTCCAGCGGAACACCGTCGCATAGCCGTAGGTGTCGAACGCTTCGCCGGCGATGCCGCGCCCGAGCGACCCGATGAGAAAGGTCAGCGACGACAGCAAGGCATATTGAACCGCGGTGAAGCGCTTGCTGACGATGCCCGAGAGAAAAGCGACGAACGCCGCGCCGGCGATGCCGGTCGAGATATTCTCGTAACTGATCGCCAGCAACAGCCGCACCATGCGCTCGTCCGAGCCCATCGCCACCGCCAGCGCATCGAGCCGGAGCGTGTGCGCGACCGCGTCGATATACACGCCGCCCTCGGCCAGATCGGCGTACACGAAATTGCCCAGTACGGGCAGGATCGCGCCCAGCAGCACCGTCGGCATGCGCCCGGCGCGGAGGAACAGATAGCCGCCGACGGCGATCCCGATCATCGTCATGAAAATGCCGAACACCTTCGACGCGAACGCGACCTCGTCCTTCGAATAATGGAGGAAATCGAGGTAGAAGGGGAAAGCGAAGCTCGACCAGATATTGTAACACAAGGTGTAGGTCAGGATCAGGCCCATGACGATCAGCACGCCCCAGCCGAGCCGCGCCGACAATTCGCCCAGGGGCGCGACCAGCGAGACGTAAAGATGGTTGATCGCGGTGCGCAGCGGGCGGTGATTGGGGTCGGCTTTGGTCAAGGTGAAACGGCGGCGCGACTTGAGCCAGTTGAGCGTCGCCGCCACGATCAGCGGAACGATGACCGTCGCGACGATGATCCACGGGCCATAATGTTTGGTGAAATCGGCCACCGACGGCGGCTTCGCGCTGGGGTCGGCGGGGTGGAGCATCAGCACCATGAAGCGCGCGATGCTGACGATCGCCCACAGCCAGCCGATGCCGACGATGGCCAGCGCGATGGCCCGCGCCTTGGGCTCGATCGCGCCGGGCTCGTCGAGCGCCTTGTGCAGCGCGTCGGTGTCGGGGCGATCGGTGTCGGGTGCCTGGAACGCAATGATCGACATGACCCCGATCAATCCGGCCATGACCAGATAGACCGCCGGCCAGCTCATCCGCGCGGCCAGCACCAGCGCCAAAGCGCCGCCGACGATCGAGGCGATGCGATAGCCGAACTGGTAAATCGCCGAGAGCAGTTCGACGCTCGTCGTTTCGTCGGCGACATCGATCCGCCAGGCGTCGACCGCGACATCCTGGGTGGCCGAAGCGAGCGCGGCGATGACCGCGAAGATCGCGAACTTGCCGATGTCGGTCGCCGGGTTGGTCGAGGCCAGACCGGCGAAGGCGGCGATCATCACCGCCTGGCACAGCACGATCCAGCTTTTGCGCCGCCCGATCCGTTCGAGCAGCGGCAATTTGAAGCGATCGACCACCGGCGACCACAGGAATTTGAAACTGTAACTGAGCCCGATCCACGACAGCACGCCGATGGTCGCGAGATTGACTCCGACCTCGCCGAGCCAGGCGTTGAGGGTCCCGATCAGCAGCGCGAACGGCAGGCCCGACGAAAAGCCGAACGCCAGCATGGTCGAGGATTTGCGGGTCGCAAGCGCTGCCCGAAGCAGTTTCAATCCCTTGGGCCG